>JAYWBY010000258.1:0-5542 GCA_043781115.1 Pseudomonadota bacterium | reverse complement strand
TCGATTACGTCGGGTGTCCCGAATTAACCGAATTAACAGCTTCCGCGCTTGAGAAACAGAAAGAATTTTTGCGCCCTGCCGTCGAAGCCCATCAGGCCTTTGCATTGAGGGCAATTGGCGACGGGAGGATTCCCCACTCGGCCGCCGGGAAAGTCGCGCGCCGTATCGAGCAGGACCACGCGCGGGATGTCGCAGGATTCGCAGTAGTAAGGGGCGAAAAACGACGCGACCTCGACGGTCTTGCCGCCCTTGAATGCCGGGAAAAGGTTCAGCTGGTTGATCACCTTCAGCGGGCAGTGGACGTAGACCAGGCGCACGCGATCGGTCAGGCCTCGCATGAACTCTTTCCAGATCTGAACGCCTGGCGACCTTCGCCTTGAGCGAGCCTTCGCCGTCCGGATCCTTCGCGGGAATCTGGCCATAGTCGAAGTCATAGTTGCTGAGATCGAGGATGTCGGCGGCCATGAAAAGGCTGCAGGCCCAAAGCCGACTCGCGGCAGGGCCTCGCACAGCGCGGCCCACGGCCCGCCGGTTGGGTTGGTGCGGGACTGAGACTTGTCTGGGAATTCAACGTTCACGGTGAACGTTGCTTGACTGGACACTTAACGTTCTGCGAGAGCGTGAAAATAAGAGTCGACAGGAATTTTGCGCTGCGTTTTCGCACGTCGATAAGTGGAGCCGAATGGGACGTTGACGCGCGCAAATCGACAGCCTGGTTAGTCGAAAGAGACGCACGAGAAAAATTTCAAAGACGCCGACGATTCGTCGGCGGGTTTTGCGAAATGAGCGTCAAAAAAAGCCGTGGTAGGTTTTCCTTGCGAAAAACAGGAGGCCACCATGCAGAATCTGAAAAATACCGACGACAAAACCCTCGTTGCGACGCTCTTGACTATGGCTGTGGCCGAGAGGACGTCACAGGTCGAGATCCTGAGATATCTTAGCGAGATCGACGAGCGGCGGTTGGTTCTCGACCTGGGCTATAGCGGCATGTGGGACTTCTGCCGGCGGGCCCTGAAGTTTTCGGAGAGCACCAGTACCCGACGCATCAACGTGGCGCGGGCGGGAAGGCAATATCCCAAACTTCTGACGATGCTCGAGGACGGCCGCTTGACGCTTTGCACGGCGGCGGATCTGCTGCCGCTGCTCAATTCCGAGAACGCCGAGCAGCTGATGGCTCATGCAGCAGGGAAGTCGCGCCGGGAGGTCCAGAGTCTTGGCGTGTCACTCCATGCCAAGCCCATTGAGCGCGACGTGATCCGAAGAATCCCAGTCAAAGCAGTTGCAGAGACGTCGCCCCTTGGCTTCTTCGAGGGGACGGTCGCGGTGGCTAAGACCGCGCCTGTAGTGCCTGCAAAGCCTGCCGCCCAGACGCGCATCCGGGTCTCGTTTACGGCTGAGGAAGAAGTCGTGAGAAAACTCGAAAAACTTCAGGAGCTCCTGGGCGGGGTGACGCTCGCCGAAGTCTGTGATCGCGCGGCCGAAGTGCTCCTTGAGCAAGTGGATCCCGTCCGTCGGGCTCGCCGTCGTCAGCAAAAGAAGGCAAAGCCCTTGATGCCTCGCAAAACGCCGAAGCCGAAGACCGAACCGCGTCGTCCAAGGCTCGCCGTGGCGGACGAGGTCAAAGTCGAATCCGGCATGCGCTGCTCCTACACGTCGCCCGTCGGCGTCCGCTGCATCGAGACGCGATTTTTAACCATCGATCATATCCAACCGTATGCACTCGGAGGCAAATCCACGAAAAGCAACTCTCGCTGCTACTGCAAGGCGCATAACCTCCACGCCGGCCGCCAGTCTTTCGGCCAACGTTCACCGTGAACGTTGAATTCCCAAATAAGTCGCAGTCCCGCACCAACCCACCCGGCGGGCCGTGGGCCACGCCGTGCGAGGCCCTGCCGCGAGTCGGCTTTGGGCCTGCAGCCCTTTTCTTGGCCGCCGAAGCATTGCCTCGCTCCACCTCTGGGATTCCAAGCAGCTGCGGAATACTGAGCCCAGGCCCCAGCCCGGCAAACAAACCTTGGGATCACCACCCACTCTCAGAATACAAGGCCCGTGACGTCGAGCCCGCCGGCAGCCAAGAAAAAACGCCGGGTTTGACCCGGCGTTTTCGTTTCTACATCTAAGAAAAAACTTATTTCTTCTCGGTGCCCGTGGCCACTTCGCTAGCGGCTTTACCCGCATCTTGCGTGGCTTTGGCCTTCTCGATGGCTTCTTGAACCTGCGTCGTAGTGCCCGCAGTGGATTGCTTCTTGATCTCTTCCATGATGTTGTGGCGCGTGGTGTAAGCCGAGTTGCTCAACACGAGTTGCTTGCCGCGACGGTTGGTCAGGTTGAAGACGAGCGGCGCCTTCAAGTTGGCCGTCATGTTCTGCGGATTCGTCGGGATCGTGATGATCACGGAGATGACCGCGTCTTCTTCCGCCTTCAGCTCGAGATCAGAAACCTCGGCTTCGGTGACTTCCACCGTGTAATCCGGCTTGAAGAGCAGCGGGTTGATCAACACGAAAGCGATCGCGCCGTCGTCGAGCGACTGCAGCCATTTGAACGGCGAGTCCTTGTCGTGGTCAAGGAGGACGTAGCGCTTCAGCTCGGGAAACCCGATCAAGCCGTTGGGCAGCTCGATGAGGTCCTCGGTTTTGACATCGATTTCCCCGAAACGGGTAGTCTTCACCTTGATCAAGGCCGCCTCCTCGGATTCAAGCACCCTCGACGAGTAACTCGCCTAAGGTCCCCAGGACCGAACTCTGAAATGGTAGATTAGCTAACGTTGATTTTATCGCACATTGGAACCTTCAAGCAACCTGTAGTCAGCAATTTATTGGCGAAAGTCACGATTCGCCCCCAACCTTGCCGCCCCGAGGATGCTTGACGATGGGGACTTGCCCCAAGCCCTCGCGTGGACCCAGTATCCCCCCGGCTTGATTGACACTTTCCGGGTTGGGATGGCTGGCGGCCCGGTTCTCGTCTTGGATCTTCTGGTAGATCTCCTCGCGATGGACGGCCGTCGACGGGGAGGCCTTGATGCCAAGGCGAACCTGCTTGCCCTTGATCTGCATGACGACGATTTTGACGTCGTCGCCAATGGCGATTCCTTCGCCGATCTTCCTGGTCAAAACTAGCACTGGGCGAACCCTCCTTGGTTCTCACCCGTCCGAAAGCCCTGGACGGGGTTACTAAACGCTACAACTCTACTGCATGAAGTTGAATAGCGACGGCTGAAGCAACTTGGTCGATGCCTGCAAGGTGCCTTGAAGCACCGTTTCCGTTCTCTTGAATTCGGACGTCGCGTCGTAGATGTCCGTGTCTTGGACCTTCGACAGCTTCGCCCGGTTGATCGTCTCCTCGCTGTTCAATCGGTCGCCCGTTTGGTGCAGCGAGTTCCACATGGCGCCCAGCGTCGCCTGGCTGCTGGACGTCTTCTCGAGTTGGAAGTCGAGCTCGCCCATGGCGCGACGAATGCCATCCTTGTCGTTCTGCTTCATGCCCTCGTAAAGCACTTCGAGGGTGTTGATCATGTTGAAGTGGCCTTTTTGCTGGTCGTCGGGGCTGGCCTCGAAGACTTCGCGGCCGCCGACGTTGACCTGGCGGAAGTCGTTGGGGCTGACCTGCAGAAAGATCTTGCCGTCGTCGCCTAAGTAATCGCCCTCAAGGCTGAGCGGCGGCGTCTGGTTGCGGAAACCGGCGAAGATGTAGCGGCCGTTGAAGGTCGTGTTGCCGAGCTGGACGACCTCGTCGATCATCTCCTTCACCTCGCGCGCCGAGGCGTCGCGGCTGTTGGCGTCGTAAGTGTCGTTGGCCATGCCGACCGACAGCTCCTTGGCCCGCATCAGGTTGTCGGCGACCGATTGCAAGGCGGTCTCGGAGCGCTCGAGGAAGCCCTTCGAGTATTCGATGTTGGTCTGGAACTGCTGGATGTCCTGAATCTGGTCGCGGGTGCGAATGATCTGCGAAGCGCCGATCGGGTTGTCGGAGAGCTTGGTGATCTCCTTCTGCGACGACAGCCGGTCCATGGCGTGCGCGTTGTCGGTCTTCGCGTCGTGGACGCGTTTCTCGACTTGGTCATAGCGCATGCGTTCGGACACTCGCATCTAGCTTAAGTCTCCCCTCAGCGTTTTAGCGACAAGACGGTATCGAGCATTTCGTCGATGGTCGTGATGACCTTCGACGTCGCGGTAAAGTTCGCCTGCCATTTCATGATGCTCGTGGCTTCTTCGTCGAGGGAGACCCCGGAAACGGCCTCCCTTCTCTGGTTAAGGTCCTGGACGATGAGGTCGGACCCTTCGCGGACGTGGTCGGCCCGGACGACGTCTAAGCCCAAGGCGCCGGTGTAGTTCGCGTAAAACTCGTTGAAATTGATCTTCTGGTCGGGAAAGACCTTCGCTTCCTTCAGATTGACCAATCGGTTCATGTTGACGTTGTCGCCCGGGGCCATCGGACTCGACGCGGCGGAGATGGCGTCGTTCGACTCCATGATGGCATCGTCGAGCCCAAACGACGAGGCGGCGCCCTTCACGGCGAGCGGCTCCCTGAAGAAGTCACGCCCGGTCTTCTCGGCGTACTCTTTCAAGCCGAAGCCTTGCCGGTGGAGGTCATTGAATTCGGTGGCCATGGTGTAGGCCATCTGGTCGTTCTTGTCGATCAAGTTGGGGACGTCCTTGTCACGCATCGTGACGTACGCTTCGAGAGCGCCGCCGTCCATCTTCTGGGTGACGTCGCGAACCCGGTGATGCTCCCAGTCGGTGACGGTGACGTTGTAGAGGCCGTCGTTGTCGGCGTTGCGCACGACGTCGACCTTGGCCGAGTGCGCGCCCTCGACGAGGGTGGTCTCGTTCGGGCCGTGGAGGCAGAGCATGCCGTGCTGGTCTTCGTAGTAGCGAACCTCGATTTGCTGCGACACGTCGCGCACCAAGCGGTCGCGTTGGTCGCGCAGGTCGTTGGCCGATTGGCTGGACCCGGCCTCCGAGGTCTGGATCTTGACGTTGAGGTTGGCGATCTCCTGCAAGGAGTCGGTGACCTTCGCCGTCAGTTCGCCGATACGCTCGTTCAAGCCGGCGCGATTGGCCTTCAGCTCCGTATCGATGCGCTGATAGGACGCCGCCAAGTCCTTGCCTGATTCGACGACGGCCGTCCGGACGGTGTAGTCGGCGGGAAAGTTCGAGAGGTTCTGCAAGCTGTTGAAGAATTTCGTCGTCTCGTCGGAGACGTTGGCGTTGAGTTCGGGGCTGAAGACGCCCTCCAGCTGCTTCAGGGACTCGGAACGCGCGGTGGCGCGGCCCGCGTCCTGGTGGGCCTTGTTCAGCTGGTTCTCGATGAATTTGTCATGCGAGCGCGAGATGTCCTGGACGTAGACGCCGTTGCCGATCAGGAGGTTGTGGCTCTGCAGCGGGTCGCGCTGGGTGATGTTGACGCGCTGACGAGAATAGCCGGCAACCTGCGCATTAGCGACGTTGTGGCCGGCCGTGTCGACGCCTTGCCGCGTGGCGTACAAGGCCTCGGCGCCGACGTTCAATGTGTGAAAGAGACTAGGCATTGCACCTCACATCAG
>JAYWBY010000257.1:0-5549 GCA_043781115.1 Pseudomonadota bacterium | reverse complement strand
GGAGCCTAGGACAACGGAATCCAAGAGGTTGAATTCGATGCCTACGAAGCTGGTGCCAGTGATCGCCTGCTGGTGTTCATGAATGGGACGGCTGACGCGGTCTTCCGTTACAAATACATCGTAAGCTACTTCGACGTCTCTGACTCCCAGGCCCACGCCCCATTTAAGAAGGGAGCCGAGTCCAGCGACATAGCGCAGGTCGTATTCGCGATACTTGAAGTCCGTTAGCAGCACGGTTTTTTCGGATTTGACGTAAGTGAGCTGCAGCATGCTGCCATTGTCCATGACGTAGCCCAAACGCAAGCCGCGGGAAAGGATAGGATAAGGTGCCCTGCCATAAAATTCCGCGCCGACTGCGTATCGGTTGGCGTCGGGTCCCCGCTCTGGCTGACCCTCAGCACCTAGCGCCAGCGATAGGTTTGGACCGAGGGCTGCAAAAACCAACAAAAGCGCTTGGCGAAGGGATGAATGGAAAATACAGCGACTCGCGATTTTCAACTGTGGCTTGGATCCCAAATCGATTTGTCAAACGGCCATCGTAGCATACCGAGTTTGTCCGAAGTTGCGGCCGCGTCGAGATTTCGCCCATTTACCTCCCCAGGATACACCACCCCAATCGTTGCCGCCGGCTACGCTGAATTATAACATTCCCGAATTTTCTCACTACGCTACTAATTTTACTTGAGAAAGGGGCGATAGGTAGACCGGAACCCTCTTGCTCTGCCAGCTGTGCGCGAAATGCGCGCGATGGCAGAAACGAAATTGGTTGGTTGTGGATGTAGCGTAAAGCAGACGCTAGCCTCTTCCTTAAGGGTCGGGGCCCCTTGGCACACCTCGGCTACTCCGCGATAGAGCCGGCCGTTCCAATCGCCGAGGACCGGTGCAGCATCACTTCAACCCTTGCCTTGTGCAGCCGCTATGCCCCAACCGCAAACGGTGGTCCACTAACGTCACTTGACCCGCTTCAAGATCCGCCGGTGCTCGAACCGACGCCAGCCAGCCTTAACAAGTCGAAAGGGCGCGAGGAGGATCCCGACCGTGCGGATTAGATACTCCAACGGTCGAAATCCGCCACCGGAGTCATTGACGAACCGACGCGCCGTCGCGAAATCCCGGCGTAGCAACGCCCTAACAGAAGCGCCATAGGCGAAAAACTGCACGAAATGATGACCAACATGTGGAAAATCGACCTGGGCGTGACGTCTGATGATTTCGATTGTTGCGTCGTCGATGTAGGTAAGCGAGCCGGACATCTGTTGAGCATGCTGCCGATAACGAACAAGCAGTGCATCCTGGGTCCCGATACGGCCATTCTTGGCGCAACGAATGAAGTATTCGTAGTCTTCCCCTTGCCTTAAGGCCTCGTCGAAGGCCCCAGCGGTGTCAATGAGAGACCGCCGAAACATCACTGCCGATGGTGGCAGAAGGCTATTTCCAAACAGGATCTCGGGATATCCGAGACCAGTTTTTGCGGGTAATGCGCTGCCCAAAGTCCTCCCCTTGGCATCAATGTATTCGATGCCCGAAAAAACCAGACCAATTTCTGGGCGTTGATCTAAGAAATCGATCTGTGTGGCAAGCTTCTCCGGCAGCCATTCATCGTCGTCGTCGAGGAAACAAACATACTTCGTTGAGGCTCGGCTCAACCCGAAATTGCGTGCGCTTGGCAGGCCACCGTTGGGTTTGGAGACAACGGTCAGCATCGGATAACGACCGACTATCTCAGCCGCTGTGCCGTCGGTACTACCGTCGTCGATTACCAAAAAGCATGCTGGTCGTACTGTCTGATTCAACACCGAATCAATCGCACGGAAGATAAAGCCTCGCGTCACGCCGTTAAAGGTCGGGATAATGACCCCTGCATCGACTACGCGGATCGGCAATGGTGTTTTGGCGTCGATCTTCGTCACGTCCCACGTAATTCCTAGGTGATAGGCCTTGAGTACTAGCCTTTTAATTTTTCCGCTAACAATAATACTTCGCAAAGGCGCAAGTGCGGAATGGAACGGCCAGCTTGAGGGCATCAGAGCCTCGATCGCGGCACACGAGAACGCAAACCGATCCTATCTCGAAGACGGTGCGCACCTTCTCGAACTCGTTCAACGCGCTGTGATGCTTTACGAAAAGCAGGACATGAAAGAAAAGCGGCGTCTTCTCAACTTCCTACTCTCGAACTCAACATGGAAGGATGGACAGCTCACGCCGACATACCGCAAACCGTTCAATTTCATTGCCGAAGCCAACGCAAAACAGCCGACGCTGTTGACGTCGGCTGCTGCAGAAAATTTGATTTCAGAAGAATGGTCGGGCTAGCGAGATTCGAACTCACGACCTCTTGCACCCCAAGCAAGCGCGCTACCAACTGCGCTATAGCCCGACAACACTTAGCTCTATTTCTTGGCTCTCGACAAAGTCGCTGCGTGGTCTGGGGAGCACCCAAAAGCCTAAGGATATAAGGTGGTAACACGCCCCCGCTGGCGCGGTCAACCGACGGTTTCACAAGTAAAATTAGCGGCGTAGTGCCGAAAATCGGCAGCGCTATAATTTCCTGATGATCCCCGGTATCTTTGCGCCCCCCCGCTTATCGTGGGCACCCTCGGTTGGCCGAAGGGGAGCCGTTCAAGTCCGAGAGGACTGATTGGGCATGGTCTCGTACGTCGCACATCCCAAAACCATAATGATCGTTAAGAAACTTAAGGGAAATTGCGTCGGCGATCCCTTCGTCTAACTATAAGAGTGGAAATGCTCTAGATCGCCCCAAGAGATTGGCAACTTCCTTTCCTTCCTAAGCTTTGGCGAACGTTTAGCTCAAGCCGCTAAGATCCCGTCAAACCGACCGGTTACAGCCAAAGCTTCGCCGCTTCCCGCACTCGCTAGTTCGGCGAATCGAACTGTCGGCCCGCGTTGCCGGAGGTCGCTGAGGCTTGCTACAATTAGGATGATCCCCGCTGCCCTATTCCTAGTTTCCGCTCGCCCGTCCTGGTCGAGTCATACCCCCTGATCTTCTCGCATCGTGATCCCGGAGTTTTGAGGATGGCTAATCCGTGCCGCTCGTTGGCTCGTCGTGCCCGTCGGGGAATTTTCCTCGCGTGGGCCGCGGCTTTCGTTGCGCCAACCGCGCATGCCGTCATTCAACCGCGGCGTGATAGCCCAGACGTGAAACAGTTCCCGCTGCCCCAGACCGTACGTAAGCAAGTGCGCTTCTGGGAAAACGTCTTCTACAAGTACCCGTCGACGACCGTTATCGTGCACGAGTCGGGCGACCCCGACCGCGTCATAGACGTCATTGATTACAAAGTCTTCGCCAGCCGCGACGCGAAGACCGGCGTCGTGCCGCGTAAGGAGCGCGACGAAGTCACGACCAAATACCTCAAGCGTTACACCAAAGCCGTCGAGCGCTTCGCCAAAGAACAAGAAGGCGCGCTGCGTTATGGCTCCATCGAAAAGCGAATCTACAGAGTCTATCGCAACAATCCGGCCGCGCTGAAGAAGCTTTACGAAGGCGAAATCAAGATTCGCGCCCAGACGGGTCTGGCCGATGACTTCATCGCCGCGGCCGCGACGGCGCAGACCTATTTTCCCTACATGGAGAAGGTCTTCGCGCAATACGGTGTGCCTACCCGCCTCACCCGCTTGGCTTTCGTCGAATCGATGTTCAACCTGAAGGCTCGCTCGAAGGTCGGCGCTTCGGGAATCTGGCAGTTCATGCCAGAGACGGCGCGGAACTTCATCTACGTGACGCCGCTCGTCGACGAGCGCAACTCGCCGTTCAAAGCGACGCGCGCCGCCGCCCAGCTCCTGCTCGGGAACTTCAAGGAGCTCGGCAGCTGGCCTCTCGCGATCACCGCGTACAACCATGGGCGCGTCGGCATGGAGAGAGCGGCCAAACAGGTGGGCAGCGACGACTTAGGCGTCATCATCAACAAGTACGAGTCGTCGTCGTTCGGCTTCGCCAGCAAGAACTTTTACGCCGAGTTTCTGGCCGCCTCGAACACATATGAGCGCCTCTTTCGAGCCAAGAAAATCGAAAAGGCGGACGACCTCCCCGAAACCGAGTCGATAATCCTACAGAAGCCGCTCTCGGTCGCTCAGATCATGAAACACACCCCGCTCACCAAAGAGCTATTAATGGCCCACAACCCGTGTCTCCTCGATGCGGCCTTTACCACTCAACTCGACAAGCCGCTGCCCGCCTTCTACGAACTCAAAGTTCCTCGGACTTTGGCGCGCGCCGCCAAGGCCGCTCTGCAGATGATCAAGGAAACCCGTTACGCTAGGAAATGAGGCTCCCAATGAGTCAGAACACAGCACGCCTACTCTTGATCACCGTCCTCTTGGCGTTCTCGAGCTCGTCTCGCTCGGAGCCAGGCGACTTGACTCAAGTCGACTCGATCCTCGACCGGCTGGAGAAGCGTCTCCTCGATCAAGAGGCCGAAGGACTGTCGTTCGGCGACAAGGAAGCCATGGACGCTGCGGCGACCGACACGCCGGCTTCGGCGAAGTTCAAGGGGAAGCCTACGACCGTCGAAGGCTCGACCGTCGAGCAAGACAAGATGAAAAATCTTGCCAAAGTAGTCACCGAGCTCGAGGGCCAGGTCGACCAACTGACGAGCAGCGTTCAAAAGACCAAGCAGTCGATCCTAGACGACGCCGCCGTCGACAACTTCGTGACTTTCGAAGCCGCGCTCTCCGACTCGGAGTCGGCGTCGATCAAAACGCTCAACGTCAAACTCGATGGCTATTCCTTATATGAGCTGTCCGAGTCGTCAGGCCTCTGGATGCCAAGTAAGAGCGTGCCGCTTTATGCCGGGCCGCTCCAACCCGGCAACCATCGCCTCGACCTAGAGGCTCGCATCGTCATGCGTCACAAGAAGTCGCTGCCGATGAACGGCGACGTGTACCGGTTCGTAAACAAGAGCTTCGACGTCGCCGTCGGCTCCGGAACGGCAAGCAACCGTTACACCATTACCATCACCCCGCCCGAGAAGCTCGACGGCACCGCCGACGCCGTCATTAAGGAAGGGCTCTGATGCTCAGACTCGCGACAAACGGCTTCCGCCTTCGGGCTGGCCTCGCGGCGACGCTACTAGCGTTCGCCGTGCGGGCGTCCGCCGTCGAGGCGCCGGCGAAGGCTGAAGACGACGACTCGCTGAAAGATCCGGAGACTGAGATCGCGGTCGCCAAGACCGATCTCGACAACTTGAACCGGCGTCTCGACGCCGCCAAAGAGCTGGCGAATCGTCTGGGGCTCGGGCCTCAGTCGGCTTCCGCCGAGCGCTCTTGGAAGAACGCCCAGGTCTTCTTCGAACACAAAGAGTGGCTCTCGACCGTCCGCGAGCTGAACAATTTCTTGAACCAGACCCAAGTCCCAGTCATCAAGCCGTACCTCAAGGCCCAGATGATGCTCGGGCACAGCTACGAAGAACTGGGCTACAAGTCAAAAGGGCTGCGGGCTTACTTTCGCTACCTCGCCGCTTTTTTGACCTCGAAGGAGCAGGATCATACCGAACTGCTGGACGTGCTGCGGCGGATGATACCTCTGGCGGCCG
>JAYWBY010000256.1:0-5554 GCA_043781115.1 Pseudomonadota bacterium | reverse complement strand
GAACGATTGATGCCGGGCTAGAGCAGGAAGCGCCCGAGTATCTGGTCGCGCACGTAAGGGGCGAGGTAGTTTCGAACGTAAGTTTGAGCGGCTGGTTCGTCATAAGCTTTGGCGAATTGGCCACCTTCGAGCTCCCGCCTGAGGTCGGTCAAGCCGGCGACGGAAACAATCGGGTTCCAGACTTTAAAGTCGAACATGCGGTCGCAATTGTAGATCGGCTCGCCGACGTCCAGTTGCAGGGTCTTGACGCCGTTCAAGATGCCTTCGAGTGCGATCGAATTGTCGTCGTATAAAACGACGTCGATTTGGCGGTAAAGGTCCGACCAGGCGAGCTTCTGCGCCAGCACGAAATTGGACGGCAAATGGACGCCGAAACGTCGAACAAGTTCGTTTTCGTCATAGAGCGGATGGATCTTCAAGTAGACTTTGATGCCGCTATCGCCCAGCGTTGAAATCAACGCGTCAAAGATGGCACGGTACTTCCCTTGGTCGTAGGAGAACGCGTAAGCGAGGGCCATTTTCGCGGTGGGGTCGGCCTTTAGGAATTTCAAGGCCTCACCTTCAAACCATTTGTCGTGTCTCAAGGCGCAGCCGACCAAAATGTCGGACGAATAGTGCGCCTTCTTGAGCAATAACTGTTTGAGGGTTTCACCCACGGTCAGGATGCGGTCGGGAAACTGCGGCAGCTTTGCCTCGAGCTTCGACGGGAAATAGTTGAGCAATTTGAGCGACAGGCCGGTGTGCTGAAAGCCGATGACCTTCGTGGAGGCTCGCATCATCGTCCGGATCCGACAGTGCGCCTTTTCCCAGGGGAGGTTTTCGAAGGGCAGGAGAACGACTCGAGGCTTGAGACGGCCGAAGATTTTGGTGGCGACCTCTTCTTCTACGAAATAGGTCAGTGGCCCCAAGGCGCGAAAGTCCTTCACAAGCGCCTTCTGCACTAACTTCGTCACGTCGAGTCCCCGGTATCTCATCGGGACCGAAAGCCGGATGGGGCCACTGAGGAGAAACCGACCGTACGCTCGGACGACTCCGAAGAGTCCGGCAAGTCCCTCGGCTAAAGACGTGTCCCACTGGCCGTTCGCTCGAACCTTGAAGAAGCGCAAGACGTCGCGATAGTGAATCAAACGGTAGATCACCAGCGTCCGGTTTTCCGTCGCCGCGTCAGGGACCAAGCGACCGAAGTACTCTTCTCGAAAGGCACCGCGCGCATCGATGCAGCGGTAGTCGAAGTAGGACCGGATCACCAGGTCATACGTCCCTTGCAGGCGCCTGCGAACCCAAGCCACTACCGCGATCAGGCTAGACACCAAAAACAGCAGAAACAAGATTCTGAAAAATTGCAGCTTTGACTGCGCCCCTGCGACTGGCGCACGGCTCAACCGAACCCTTCCTGGAAAGTCTCGATGCAGCTCCGAATAGAAATCCTGGTCCCCGGCCTCTAAAACGACAACTTGGCCCTTGGCGGCGAGTTGATGAATTTGACGATAACGTTCGATGCGCTCAAATAGGTGAGTCTGGGCTTCGGCCCTGTTGAATACGGCCGACGCCCGGTAGCTGGTGTCGTCGAAGTTCTCGACCAGCCTCTTGGCGAGGAGATCGTTGTATTCATCCAGAAAAAAAGTCTCGGCCGGTCGCTCGAAGGCTATGGCGGTACTTTTAATTGGGTCCGAGTGATTCAGCGGGTCTTCTCCAGGCCAGGTGCATGCTCGGCGGGAATGCACGAAAATACAATATGTTGAAATAACTTGCAAATAGGCCGGCCGCGGCGGGCGCTGGCGGCAAACCCGACGCTCTCTCGTCTCTTAGAAGAAATTTGGTTTCCTGGGCCGTTATGGTAGATTTGGCGGCTTCTAAGTCTAGAAATCAAGCTTTCGCGGTTGAGAAAAGGGAACTTCTGGTGTTCCACGGAGCGTATCAAGGTCGCAAGGTGTTTGTGACTGGCCACACGGGCTTCAAGGGCTCGTGGCTTGCGGCTTGGCTGCTCGAACTCGGAGCCGAAGTCACGGGCTATTCGCTTTACGTCCCGTCCGAGCCGTCGCATTTTGAAGCACTAGGACTAAAGGGACGCGTGAAGAGCCTCGAAGGTGACATCTTGAACAGCACGCAACTTGCCGCTGCGGTTAAAGAGTCCGGCGCCGAGATATTTTTTCACCTGGCGGCCCAGCCGATCGTGTCCGAGTCCTTCGCTAAACCGAAGTTGACGTTTGAGACCAATGCCATTGGCACTCTCAACGTAATGGAAGCTGCTCGATCGACGTCGGCGTTAAAGGCGCTGGTCATGATCACGAGCGACAAGTGCTATGAAAACGTCGAATGGGAATATGGCTTTCGCGAAAACGATCGCCTTGGCGGCAAGGACCCGTATAGCGCATCCAAGGCGTGTGCTGAGGTCATCGTAAGTTCTTACTGGCGCTCCTTCTTCGAGGGCCATGCGGGAATGGCGCGGGTCGCTACGGCCCGGGCGGGCAACGTCATCGGCGGCGGCGATTGGGCGAAGGACCGGATCGTTCCGGACTGCGTCAGAGCCTGGGCGAAGAACGGCTCGGCGGTCCTGCGCAACCCGAGGTCCACCCGTCCCTGGCAACATGTGCTCGAACCTCTGAGCGGCTATCTGGCGCTGGGTGCCGGACTCTATCGAGATCAGGTTGGACTTTCTGGCGAGGCTTTTAACTTCGGTCCGGGTGCCGATGTCACCCAGAGTGTCGAGGTCTTGGTCCAAGACATGGCCAAAATATGGCTCGGACGTCAATGGACGAAGAACGAGCCCGTCGCTTCGATGAAGGAAGCTTCGCTCTTGAAGCTTTGCTGCGACAAGGCCCTCGCCCGCCTAAAGTGGTTGCCGACACTTACTTTCGACGAGACCGTCGAATATACGGCCAATTGGTAGGGCAAGTATTACGCGAAACGGTCGGACGCCAAGAGCCTTTCGATGCAGCAGATCCATAGCTATCAAGAGTTGGCGCGAGAGCGGGGACGGCCGTGGGTGGAATGACGGCAATGAGTGGTCCGCTTCAAGGAGTCACCGTGACTCCGCTTAAGCAGATTCGCGATGACCGCGGCTCCGTCATGCATGTGCTTCGGAAGGACTCGCCCCAATTTGTGGCGTTTGGCGAAGTCTACGTTTCGACGGTTCGTCAGGCCGTCGTCAAGGCGTGGAAGAGCCACAAGATCATGACCCAAAACTTCGCGGTGCCGTCGGGCTTGATTGAGTTCGTGCTCTTTGACCGCCGAGAGTCTTCGAGCACCAAGGGGCAGTTGCAAAGAGTCGAAGTCGGCGTGGACCAGTACTCGCTCCTGCACATCCCTCCGGGAATTTGGTACGGATTCCGCGGCCTCGGCGCCGGTGAATCGATGATCGTCAACTGTGCCTCGATACCCCACGATCCCAACGAAGTGGAGCGGTTGCCCGAGGATTCGAGCCTCATTCCGCATCGTTGGCTCTAGTGCTGCTGGCTTGAGAGGATAACCATGCTCAGACTTTCCATGGCTTCAGTTGGACCAGAAGAGCTCGAGGAGATCCGGAAGGTTTTCACCGAGACGGTGAACTTCGGCTTAGGGGTGCATGTCGATCGCTTCGAGCAGGAAATCAAAACCATGCTTGGCGGCGAGGTCGAGGTCATTTGCGTCAACACCGGCACGGCGGCGCTTCACCTGGCGCTGGAGACCATGGCCTTCGCGCGAGGATCCGAGGTCCTCGTGCCATCCATAACGTTCGTTGCCAGTCATTCGGCGATCAGCGCGGCGGGTCTAAAGCCCGTTTCTTGCGAAGTCTCGATGCCGAGCTGCCACCTTGATTGCGATGATCTGGAGAGTCGAATCACGGCCAAGACTGTGGCAATCATGCCAGTTGCTTATGCCGGATGTGACTTTGACCGGGCGCGCGTCTACGACATAGCGAGACGTCACAAGCTTCGCGTGATCGAAGACGACGCGCACGCCTTTGGATCGCTCAACCGCGAGGGCCAGACCTATGGCTCGACTGGCGACGTCACCTGTTTTTCCTTTGACGGGATCAAGAACATTACCTGCGGCGAAGGCGGCGCGATCGTCACCAAAGACCGTAGCTATGCCCACCAGGTTCGCGTCCGCCGGTCGCTTGGCATCGAGAAAGATGTGGAGCTGCGGTACAAGGGGCAGCGCGCCTGGGAGTATGACGTCGCGGTGCAGGGCTTCCGCTACCACATGTCCAATATCAACGCGGCCATAGGGACCGCTCAGCTCAAGAAATTGCCGAGGTTCATGGCGGCGAAGTCGGCGATCCACGGCCGCTACCTGAGTGAGTTGAAGAAACAGGGGCTCGAAGGTCTGCTCACGCCGACCCAGAAGCCGGCAGCAACGGATTGCCTGCACATTTTCAGCTGCCTTCTCGGCCGCGGCACCGACCGCGCGGCATTTCGGGCGGCTTTGCGCGAGGACGGCTTCGAGAGTGGTATGCACTACGTCCCGAACCACATGCATTCGCTATACAAGACCGAATACCCTTTGCCGGTCGCGGAAGACCTAGGGCGGCGCCTGATTTCGCTGCCGTTTCATGCCGAAGTGCCGTTGGCTGCCGTCGAGCAGATCGTTGCGTCGGCCCGGAAATTTTTGAACAAGTAAGGACAAAAAAGATCGTCGTGAGCGCTCTTCCCAAAATTTCGGTCATCATCAACTGCTACAACGGCGAAAAGTACGTCGGTGAGGCCTTGGACAGCGTCCTCAAGCAGACCTATCCCGAATGGGAAGTCGTCTTTTGGGACAATCAATCCACGGATCGCACTCCTGAGATCGTGAAGAAACGGGCCGACCCCCGCATTCGCTATCTCAGAGCGCCGTTGCACACGACTCTCGGAGCAGCACGAAATCTGGCGGTCAAGGAAGCGACTGGCGATTGGGTGGCCTTTCTGGACAGTGACGATCTCTGGGATCCGACCAAACTGGAAAAGCAGGCCGCCATCATCCGGGCCGAGACCGCGAACGACCTCGGACTCGTGTATAGCAAGAGCCGAATTCTCGGTGGTGCCTTCGACGGCAACGAGTTGGTTCCGGAGTTCTTGGGAAAGCCGCTTCCCGAAGGACGAATTCTAAAGCAGTACCTTTTGTCCGAGAACTTCATTCCTCTCGTTACCGGCGTCGTCCGCAAGGCGGCCTATTGGGAGGTCGGCGGCATTCCCGAGTCCTACCGCCAGTGTGAGGACTACTATTTGTTCGCAGCCGTCGCCGCCAAGTACCGGGTACGGGCTGTTCAAGAGATCACCTGCACGTACCGGATTCACGGCGGCAACGTCACCAATCAGCAGAAGATTCTGTCCTGCGAGGAATGCATTCAGATCATCAAGAAGTTTTGGGACGCCGTCGAGGATCAGAGGCAGCTCGAGATTCAGCGACGGGACCGCCGAATTCACGAATACGAGGTGCAAATGGGCCTCTTGATGATCAGTCAAAACTCGGACTTTCTTGCCGGTGCGAAACAGGCTACGAAACACGGCATCTTCATACCTGCGACCGTGCTCGGACGGTATGCCGTGCGGCGGCTAAAAGCCAAATTTGGGCGCACGTTTCAGGCACCTTC
>JAYWBY010000255.1:0-14615 GCA_043781115.1 Pseudomonadota bacterium | reverse complement strand
GATAGCGAATCCATGATACCGAGGAGCCGGATGCGGTAGCGCCGCGAGTCCGGATCTGTGGGGGGTCTGGGAGCTCATGCTCCCAGGCCTACCTGGCAAGCTTAGAACGACTCCAAATCACTGCGTCACGTCAGCCGGCGGGCTCTTCGACTTCTCCCTTTGAGTCAGCTCGAGCTGGCGCTGCTTTTTCAGCTCCCAGTAGGCTTTTATGATCTTGCCGACGATCGGGCCGGCTTGCTTGCCGCCGCCGGCTTGCTTGTCGTGCTCGCTGATGACGGCGACGGCGATCTCGGGCTTGTCGACCGGCGAGAAGGCGGCGAACATGGCGTGCTCGCGCCAGGCAATCGACACGTCCTTCTGCGACTTGCCGGTGTTCTTGCTGAGGCTCACGACTTGGGCGGAGCCGGTCTTGCCGGCGATGGTGACGCCCTCGACGTAGGCGCTCTTGCCCGTGCCTTCCTTGTCCATGACGACGGCCATCAGGCCTTCTTTGACGAGGCGGAAGGTCTCGGGTTTGATCTTGTCGATGCGGCGGACCATCTCGGGTTCTTGCATCAGCATCGTCTCGCCGACGGGATTCAAGACGCGGCGGACGAGGTAGGGACGCCAGATCTGGCCGCCGTTGCCGATGGTGGCGTAGAGGTTGGCCATTTGAATGGGCGTCAGCTGGTCGGCGCCCTGGCCGATGGCAACGCTCGGCGTCTCGCCGGTGCTCCACGGCACCCGGTAAGTCAATTTTTTCCAAGCCGAGGTCGGGATCAAACCCGGCTGCTCGAAGTTCAGGAAAAGCCCTGTTTTCTGGCCGAGCCCGAGCTCTTGGGCGTATTTCGCGATGCGGTCGACGCCGAGCTCCATGCCGACGTTGAAGAAGTAGACGTCACAGGATTTCATCAACGCGCGGCGGAGGTTCACCGTGCCGTGGCCCGAGTGCTCCCAGCAGTGGAACGTCTGCCCACCGACTTGGTAGTAGCCGGGGCAGTAGAACGTCTTGTCGGGGGTGATGACGCCCTCTTCCAGCCCGGCGATGGCGACGACGGATTTGTAGGTGCTCCCGGGCATGAACGTGCCGCCAGTCGTCTTGTCGAGGAACGGCTTGAAGGGGTTGGCGACGAGCGAGCGGTACTTCTCCTCGGAGAGCACGCCTTGATAAATGTTCGGGTCGTAGCCAGGCTCGGAAACCATCGCCAAGATTTCGCCGCTCCGCGGGTCGAGGGCGACGACGGCGCCATTTTTGCCTCTAAACGCTTCGCGCGCCACGGTCTGGAGATCCATGTCGAGCGTCAGGATCAAATCGGAGCCCGGCGTCGCGGCCACCTGCGGCAAGTCCAAGCCGCTGTTCAGATCGGTTTGGCGGCCGAAGGCGTCGACCTGGATCAAACGGTGGCCGCGCTGGCCTTTTAGGTACTTTTCCCAGCGCCATTCGAGCCCTTGCTTGCCGACCAAGTCGCCCGCCCGGTAGGGGCTGTCTGGCGCTTCCTTGCCGTAGTGCGACAGCTCTTTGCGGCTGATCTCGCCGAGGTAGCCGACCATGTGGGACGGCGTCTCCGGTTTGTAGTCGCGGCGCGGGGCGACGGCGATGTCGATGCCCGGCAAGAAGATCTTGTTTGACTGGATCGCCGCCACTTCGTGGACGGTGAGATTGCGCTTCAAGTTGACCGGCAAGAACTTCGGCTGGCCGCGGCTCATCCAGAGGCGCCGCTCAAAGGTCGACGGCGGCAGATGCAAGAGGCGCGAGAGGATCTTGAACGTCGTCTTGGTGTCCTTCACGAACTGCGGGATGTAGACCAAGTCGAAGTAAGGGCGATTGCCGAGCACGACCTTGCCGAAGCGGTCGTAGATGATGCCGCGCGACGCCGGGATCTCGATGTACTGGATGCGATTGTTCTCGGAGATCTGCCGGTAGTGGTCGCCGCGGTAAATCTGGACGTACCAGAGGCGGACCATCAAGAAGCCGGCGACGGCGATGAAGACGATGTTGGCCCAAAGGAAGCGATTTTCGACGATTCGGCGGTCTTCTTGGAAAATTCGACGCATTAGCCGGCCACCTCTTCCGCGACGCCGGAAAGGCGCACGCGGTGGCTGAGGAGGAGGCCCAAGGCGACGGCCGCGAGGACGCGCGCGATCTGGGCCAAGACGAATTTCCAGTCGAACTGGTAGCCGCCCTCGTTGACTGCGCCGACGAAGGTCTCGAAGCCGACCACCCAGATTTCTCCGAGGAAGAAGGTCACGACCCACGGAAAGATGTGGCGCCAAGACAAAGTGAAGCGCGTGAAATAGAGCACCGTGGCAATCACCCAGTAAGCGCAGACGTAAAGTCCCGCCGGCGCCGCTGAATGCGTCTCGAGGATGATGGCGCCGGCCAGGCCGAGGAGCGCGCCACGCGGCAACGGTTCGGATACGAAGCAGGTGATCAGCCACGGCGTCATCAAGTCGATCGGCAGCCACGACCCCGTCAACGTCGGAATCATCGTGAAGTGCAGCGCGCCGACGATCAGAAGATAGATCAAGTCGAGCCAAAGACGGCCCGAGTGCGGCCGAAAACGCAGCCACGGCCGGGCGGCGGAGAGCGCGAATTTCACCCGGCTGAGCGTCGTTTCCATGGCTTAACCGCCGCTGCCGCTAGTGCCCGTCGCTTGTTCGACGCCGCCCAACGCTTTCTCGATCCACGCCGGACCGGCTGTCTCGACGATCTTTTCGAGCTCGGGGTCTTGGCTGAAGATGACCATGACTTCTTCTAGGCGGCGGTGATCGACCCAGGGTTCGACAGTGATCGACTGGGCGACGTTTTCGCTCTCGTAAGTGATGCGCATGACGCGCCCGACCGGCAGGCCTTTCGGAAAGCCGCCGATGATGCCGGACGTGATCAGCGTGTCGCCGATGCGAATCTCGACGCGCTTGTGTAGCTGCAAGGTGCAGTGCGTCCGCGCCTCGCCGGAGAGGACGCCGCGCACGCGCGTCCGCTGGAGCAGCACGTCGATGTGGAAATCGGAGTCGACGAGCAGCTGCACGTCGGAGAAGTGGTCGCCGACGCGAATCACCTTGCCGACGACGCCGTCGGCGGCGACGACCGGCATGCCGACGCGGACGCCGTCTATCTTGCCTCGGGTGATGCGGATCGACTGGAACTGGGCCAGATCGTTGTGGCCGATCACTTCCGCGGCGATCAGGCGTTTTTCCGAGCGACCGGAGAAGCCGAGGAGACGGCGAAGGCGGTCGTTTTCCAGTACTTGCTCTTCATAGTCCATGATCCGCGACTGCAAGCCGGCTAGCTGCGAGCGCAGCTGTTGGTTCTCGTCGGCGGCGTGGCTCAAATTTATGTAAGAACTCATCGAGCGGCTGACGCCCGTGGCGCCCTTGTGCCAGACGCGTTCCAAGGGATAGAGCGCGTCTTGGAAGAGCATCGCCAGCGGATTCGGGCTCTGCCAGGATTTGAGCGGGGTCGAGAAAAACACGAAAGGCGACAAGATCGCGCTAAGCAGCAGCGCCATGCCTAACAGTTTCCTCGACCTTTCGTTCATTAGCCCAACTTGATTTGACTTAGAATGTCGATTTGTTCGAGGGCTTTGCCTGACCCAAGGACGACGGCGCAGAGCGGGTCGTCGGCGATCATGATCGGCAGGCCCGTTTCTTCGCGGAGCAAGACGTCGAGGTTTTTGATCAAGGCGCCGCCGCCGGCGAGCACGATGCCCTTGTCGACGATGTCGGCCGCGAGTTCCGGCGGCGTCTGCTCGAGCGCCACGCGCACGGCGTTGACGATCATGTTGACCGGCTCGCTGATCGCTTCCCGCACTTCCTCGGAAGTGATCTCGATCGTCTTCGGAATGCCGGCGACCAAGTCCCTGCCTTTGACGTGCATGGTCCGGATGTTTTCTTCAGGGTAAGCGATGCCGATGCGGATTTTGATCTCCTCGGCCGTGCGTTCGCCGATCAAGAGATTGTATTTGCGTTTCATGAAGCCAACGATGGCTTCGTCCATCTTGTCGCCGCCGACGCGGACGGATTTGGAGTAGACGATGCCGGCCAGAGATATCACGGCGACTTCGGTGGTTCCACCGCCGATATCCACGATCATGCTTCCGGAAGGCTCGGTAATTGGCAGACCGGCGCCAATCGCCGCGGCCATCGGTTCTTCGATGAGGAAGACTTCGCGGGCGCCGGCAGATTCGGCAGATTCGCGCACGGCGCGCTTCTCGACTTCCGTCACGCCGGACGGAATGCAGACGATGACGCGCGGTTTGATCATCGTGCGATGGTTGTTCGCCTTTTGAATGAAGTAGCGCAGCATCGCTTCGGTGATTTCGAAGTCGGCGATGACGCCGTCTTTCAGCGGCCTGACCGCCGTGATGCTGCCGGGCGTGCGGCCGAGCATGTTTTTGGCCTCCTTGCCGACGGCCAGGATCTTTTTGATGCCGCGGCCGTCCTTTTGAACGGCGACGACCGACGGCTCGTTCATGACGATGCCTCGGCCGCGGACGAAAACCAGGGTGTTGGCGGTGCGGAGGTCGATAGCCAAGTCGGTAGACAGCCATCCGGCGAATTTGCGGAACATCCCGAGCCCCCTAAATCATTGAAATGTATAGTCTATTTGGTTCAAGGCGCGTTTCATGAGGAAGCACGCGCCGAGGCGACTGATTCGCAATCGTGTTTTGCTTACTTTAACGGTTTCTCCCAAAGTTAGCCAGTCATTGAAGCCTGGCCGCAAATAGGTATTGTGGATAGGCCCCATCGGCGTTTCGGCCAAGGCGGCGCGGTCTCGAATCAATCGCCAAGTATTAGAGGAGCGGCATCCTGATGTTTCGGATGAAGAATAAGACGTTGTCGGCGCTTGAGGCGGATAAGATCAAACGCAACTTCTGGACCTACGCCATCCTCATCTCGGCCTTGGGGGCGATGGTTTTCTTTGGCGTTTGCGATCCGAGCAACCGCCGCTATGGCGGCAAAGGCGGTTCTTCCGCGGCAGGCCACGCCGCGACAGTCGGCGGGGAAGTGATCAGCCGGAGCGAGTTTAACCGGGCTTATCAGCGCCAATACCAACAGTATCAGCGCATGTACCAAGATGCCTTCGACCCGCAAGCGCTGCAGCTGGCGCACAACGTCATGAAAGAATTGATCGACGACCGTGCGATGTACATGAAGGCCGTCGATTTGGGCATGAAGGCGTCCGACGACGAAGTCATCGACATCCTGAAGAAAGAGGAAGTTTTCAAGGGAGAAAACGGCAAATTCTCCGACGAGGTCTTCGCCCGTTTCCTCGAAAGCAACGGTCACACGGAGGCTTCTTTCATGGACGACGTGCGCCGCAGCGTGTCGCTCCAGAAGCTGCGCCGCTTCATCTCCGAGACGTCCTACGTTTCGTCGAAGGCGGCCGCCATCGACTACCGTTTGGCCGAGACGAAGCTCGACCTCGAGTACCTGAAGTTCGACCCGCAAAAAATCGACGTCAAAGTGACGCCGGAAGAAGTGACGAAGTTTCTCGCCGACGAGAAAGGCAAAGCGCGGGTGAAGGAATACTTCGACACCAACGCCAAGGAATTCAACCAAGCCGAGCAAGTCAAGGCGCGCCACATCTTGGTCAGCTTCAAAGGCGCGCGCAGCGCTTCGGTGGAAGGCCAAAAACGCGACAAGGCCCAAGCGCAAAAACGCGCCGACGAGCTCCTGGCGAAGGTCAAGGCGCCGGGCGCCGACTTCGCGCAGATCGCCAAGGATTCGACCGACGAGCCGAGCGGCAAGACCAGCGGCGGAGACCTCGGCTTCTTTACGCGCGAGACGATGGACAAAGCCTTTAGCGACGTAGCTTTCGCGATGAACAAGGGCGAAATCTCGAAAGTCGTGGAATCGCCCTTCGGCTTCCACATCATCAAAGTCGAGGACAAGAAGGCCGCCGTCGCGACCAAGCTCGATGAGGCACAGAACAAGATCGCGGAAACGCTGCTAATGAAAGAGAAGCGTCCGGCCTTGGCCAAAGAGCGCGCCGACAAAGTGCTCGCGGCGCTTAACGCCAAGCAGCCTGTCGATGCGCTGCTGACGGAGGACAAAGTCGCCTGGGCCGCCACCGGCGAAGTTCAGGCAGACGCCAAATACCTCCCGGGCATCGGCTCGAGCAAGGAAGTCACCGACGCGCTTTCCGGTCTCACGGCCGTCGGCCAAATCTATCCGACTGCGGTGGACGTGCGCGGCAACCTTTACGTCCTGAAGCTCAAGTCGAGAAAAGATCCGGACATGAGCAAATTCAGCAAAGAGAAACAAAAGGAAATGTCGCAGACCGCCGCTTACACCGAGGGCACCTCCCTCTTCACTTCCTACGAGAAGCAGGTGCGCGACGAGCTCGAGAAGAAGCAAAAGGTTTGGCAAAATCCTGATTTCCTCGCGATGGACGATGCCAAGACCAAAGGCAAGGATCAGGACAACTCCGGAGGCTGAACTTCATGGTCGTCCTGATCGTCAAGAAGACGACCAATTTCGAGCTGCACGGCGCCGTCATTGAGGCCAAGGTCACGGAAGGCCGGGTCCCTGCTGACGCCCTGCAGCGTTTGAAGTCGGCGCATGACGAACACTATCAAACGCTCGACAGCCTGCGCGTCTTGTTGACGAAAGCGGGCCTCGACTTCGACGAAGTAAGCCGCGACGACCCCCGGCCCGCCGGCAGGGTCCACGACTTGGTGGTGACCGTCGGCGGCGACGGGACGCTGCTCGCCGCCACTCATCAGATGGCTTCGGGCGGTTTGATTTTCGGACTGAGGTCTTCGTGGTCGAGCGTCGGTTTTCTCTGCTGCGCCGGTCCCGCCGACGTCGAGACCTTGGTTCGCGCGATCACCGAGCGGACGTTCCGCACCGAGGAAGTGCAACGCCTTGGCGCCGAGGTGACGCGCGTCTCGGGCGGTGAGGTGATCGTCACGAAGCCGGTGCTGAACGATTTTCTTTACACCAACACCAACCCCGCGGCGACGACGCGCTATAAGCTGCACTTTGGCGGCAAATCGGAGACCCACCGGTCGAGCGGCATCTGGGTTGCCTCGGCCACTGGCAGCACGGCGGCGATCATGGCGGCGGGCGGGCAACGGCGACCGCTGACCGACCGGTCGTTTCAATTCCTGGTTCGTGAGCTTTACCGGCTGGATCTGACCCGCGCGCAAATCGATCGCGGCTTCTTCCAGCCCGAGGCCGTGACGCTCGAGATCGAGAACCGCTGTCCCGCGGCGCTGCTCGCCATGGACGGCCAACACGGGACTTTGGACATAAGCTACGGAGACCGCATCATTTTCAAACGCGCGGCGCCGCTGGCGCTCGTGCGCGGCTTCGACGGCGTGAGGGCGAACGGTGTTTGAACGGCATTTACAGCTGAAGGAACCGCTCCGCAGCACGGCCTGGCGGAAGATCGCCATCGGCACCTGGCGAAGCGCCAAGGATCCGACGGTTTATGGTTTGATGGAGCTGAAAGCCGACAAGGCGCTGGAGTTCATCGACAAGCTGAAGGCGTCGTCCGGCGAACGCATCACCATGACGCATTTCCTCGGCAAGGCGGTCGCCGAGTGCTTCCACCGCAACCCGGAAATCAACGGGATTCTGCGGTTCGGCAGGATTTACCCGCGGCAGAACGTAACGCTCTTCTTTCAAGTCGCGACCGACGACGAAGGCAAGGACCTTTCGGGCGTCACCGTCCGCGAAGCCGAGCTGAAGTCGGTCGTCGCCATCGCCAAGGACATGGTGAAGAGGGTTAAGTCGGTGAAGGATCTTTCTGATTCGACTTACAAGCAGATGAAGTCCTTGATGGGGATTCTCCCCGGTTGGCTGACTGGCATAGTTCTCGACGTCGCCGGCTTCATCCAGTTTTCGCTAAACATTTGGTCGCCGCTCCTCGGCCTGCCGAAGGATCCGCTCGGCAGCGTCATGATCACCAACGTCGGGATGCTCGGCATCGACTGCGCCCTGGCGCCGCTCGTCGCCTATTCGCGCGTGCCGATGGTGCTGACGGTCGGCGCCTTGAAGCCCAAACCGGTGGTGGAGAACGACGCGATCTGCATCCGTCCGATGCTGACGCTCGGCATCACCTTCGACCACCGCTTGATCGATGGCGTGCACGCGGCGAAGATGGCGCGGCTCTTGGAAGAGATCTTCGCGGCGCCGGAGCGCTTTTTTGCGCTGTCCTGAGGTCCGCAGCGCCCGGCCGGCTTATGCAGACCACGGAGACAGGGAGGGAGGGAGAAATGGAGGGGCCGGCCCGCAGGATTTTAGGGTCAGTGTTTGGCGAGCCAGTCGGCGGTGTATTTGGCGACTTCTTCCCAACCGGTCTGCCCGATGATCCAGTGGCAACGTCCCGGGAACATTTTGAAGTCGGTGACCGAAGGAGCGTCTGCGTACGCTTCGAAATTTTTGAAGTTGAGGCTCGCGGGAATGATGTGATCCTCCTCGCCGGCGATGACCAGTAGCGGCTCGGCCTTCTTCGTGCAGTCGATCTCGCCGACCGCTTCAGTGCTGTCGTTGCCGACGTGACGAGATTCTGGCGTCGCGTACTTCTCGCGGACCGGCGCGGCGTCCTTGTCGGATAGGCAGTTGGAAAAGGCGTAGTGGAAGTCCTCCTCCGTCGGCAAGAGCGCTTGGTCTTCATCGGCGAACGGCGACACGACGTCCCAGTTGCTGCGGAGGAAGGAAAGCTTCAGCGATAGCATGCCGTTCGGCGGCGCCGAGTCGATGGCGACGGCGGCGATGCCCAAGTGCTCCTTCAGCAAAAGCTGGGCAATGAGGCCGCCCATCGAGTGGCCGATCAGGATCGGTTTTTCCGGCAGTTTGTCGATGAAATTCCGGTATTCGGCGATGACCTCGGCCAGGCGGAGCTGGCCGAGCTTCGGATCTGGGTGATGGGCCCGCATCTCCTGCGGCGGGGCGTCGTGGAGCGGCCAGGCCGGCGCGTAAACATTGTAGCCTGCCTTCTCGAAATAGGACTTCCAGCCTTCCCAACTGAGCGGCGTTAGGAACATGCCGTGGATCAAAACGATGGTCTTCGTCTTGGCCACCGCCGTCTTGGGCGGCGCGCCCGTCCCGGGGTTGTGGGCGCTTTCCGTCGTAGCGCAGGCCGAAAGAGTCGCAAACAAAGCCACCAGCAGTATCCGCCGCATCTAGCGCGCTCCAAATTGACTTACGGGAGAGTTGGGGTTCTTGGCGTCGGTGAAAAGACGGTACGTTCCTTGGAACGACGATCCGAAGGTCTTTCTCGTCTCGGCCGAACAATAGTAGCTGTCGAGCGCTTCGGCAAAGACGAAGTTGCCGAATTTGCCGGCGTCGGCGACTTGGAAATTGTTGAGCCGGCCGCTCAAGGCCGGATCGCCCGACGCCGAGTCGGCGAGGAAGGCGGCGGCCAGGGCGTCGCGCGTCGCCACGAAATTTTGGGCTGCGGTTTGCCAAGCGGCCCCGTTGAACGGCGCGGGGGCGCCAGGCGCCATGATGCGGGCGACGAAGAATTCGGTGTAGGTGTAGCCGACGAGGCGAAGAAGGCCGCGACGCACGTCGGTGGTGGTGGCCCCAAGGTAAATGACGGGGGCGTCACCGGCTTTGTTCGCCTTCCAACAGGCCGTCGTCGGCGCGGAGCTGCCGCTCAAAGCCTGTTCGGCGGCGGAAAACGGCGTGTCCTTGCATTGCTCCGTGGCGCCCACGCCGATAACGATACGCCCTTGAGCCAGGAGAAAAGGAGCTCGAAGCGCAGGCGGCGCCGCCATGAGCGTGCCGATGGCTTCGTTCTTCAATTCCTCGGACGGCGCGTCGATGCGCGCGGCCGCGGCGGTCAGGTCGGCCTCGAGCGCGGCCTTGCCGTCGTAGGGCGAGCCACAGTGATTGACGGTTTGCGCCGCTTCCGGCTTGGCGAGGTTGTCGAGGCTCTCGGCGTTCGACGAATCCTTGCCCGCCGGCTTTGGCCGACAGGCGACGAGCGAGGCGAGGAGGAGCGCGCTGACGAGCAGTTTCATGGTTGATCCTTAGGGACCTTCGTCCGTTTGCGGGCCAGGCCCATGGGTTCGAAGTAGAGCCGGAAAATCGAGTGGTCGAACGGATCGTCGGCTCGAGGCAGGCCGAACGTCAAGCCGGCCTCGGTCGGTTCTTCGTCGACGTAAGTCTTGAAGAGACAATCCCACAGCGAGAATACCACGCCGTAGTTCGAACGGGTGTGGCGCTCGTCGAGGGAATGGTGGATTTGATGCAGATGCGGACTGTAAAAGAGCGGCCGCAAGAACTTCGGGTAGGCGAACGGCACCTCGGAATGGCGCAGGCTCGCCGTCAGGAAGTAAATGAAGAGGCCGGCGTTCACTCCGGAGAAGCGGGCGACGTCCGACGGCAAGGGAAAGAGCAGCGGGAAGAGGCTGTAGCCGACGCCGGCGAAGGTGCCGCGCAAGACGGTGTACTGGATCATGTCGAGGGGATGTTGACGGAAGACTGTGACGGGACTCAGGCGCTCGGCCGAGTGGTGGACCTTGTGGAAGCGCCAGAAAAAGTCGACGTTGTGCTGCAGCCAGTGTGTTACGTAGCTCGCGAAGTCGATCACCATCAAAGTGTAGACGGTGTAGAGAATGACGACCGGCAGACCGCTGCCGGCGCCGGCGAAAAGCGGCTGGACTCCGCCAAAAAGGGCTTGCGTTCTGACGCTGAGAAAATTGACGAGGGTGATGAACACCAGGTCGGTCGGTCGGCGAAAGAGCAGTTCATTGATCCCGAAGAACCAATAATCGGCACGAGCCGAGGGGCCGCGCCAAACTTGGCGCGAAAAGATGCGCTTCAACGACTCGCCGACGCTTTTGCGCCGAAAGAGCGTCAAGAACAGCAAACCAGCGCCCAGCGCGGTCGCCAGGTAAAGCCAGTAGCTATAGGCGTCCGGCTCTTGCAGGGCCCAAAGCCTTGCCTGGACGTGCCGCAAAAGGGAAAAGTCGCCCATGTCAGTCTTCGCCGCCTTCGAATTCGCCGCCGCCGCCCGCGCCGCCCGCGCCGCCCGCGCCGCCCGCGCCGCCGCCGTTGCCGTTGCCGAAGCCGCCAGTCGGTTTGTTCCCGCCGCCCGCGGCTCCGCCTAATAGGCCGGTCAGGCCAGCCAAGCCGCCACCGCCTCCGCCGCCCGTAAGAAGGCCGAGTATGCTTTGTAAGCCGCCGCCGCCCCCGCCGCCGCCGGTGAGGGAGCCGAGCAAGCTGGTCAGATCGGGGCCACCACCGCCGCCGCCGCCCAAGGCTCCCAAGACGTTCGACGAGCCGCCGTTGTTGACGGTCGTGGTCGTGACGGTTGGTGGAGGGGGCAAGGTGTCGAGCGACGTGTTGGTAGCCGTAGACGTGTAGGTGTCGGTCGCCAGGGTCGTGTCCGTACCGGTGTCGGTATTCGTGTAGGTCGACGTCGACGTGTGTGTTCCAGAGGAATTGGCCGACTTCGACGACGGTGGCGGCGGTGCAGGAGCTTTGGCGCTGCTACACCCTTGGCATGCGGCAAACCAGCCAAGCATCAAAACGGCGGAAGCAGTTTTCACGGCATTCTCCCAAAGCGACACGAATAGAATGGTAACTGCTATTTTATCGGTTCGGCTTCGGGTTTTCTTGAGGCGTGCATTGAAGAGAGCGAAAGAATTGGGGTAATCCGCCGTGTCTTGACGGCCTTAGCCCCTGGCACTTTGAAGTTATCAAGCAAGAATCTTTGCAAAAAGAGCCAGCGAGGTACGCAGCGACAACATGCCGAGGATCGGCACGATCCACGCGTCGCGGCAGTCTTCTGCTCCCCAAACAGGCTTCAGTCGCCGCCTGTGACGGAAATGCCGTCGACGAGAACGTAGGGGCTGAGGAAACCGCCGCTGACGAGTTCGGTCTCGCGGCTCACCGCGAGGACCGCTTCGGCCATCTCGAAGAAGTTGCCGGCGATCATAGTCTCGGTGACAGGCCCCATGTCCTTGCCGCCTTGATAGAGGCGGCTGCTCTTTGCGACGCCGCTGAAATCGCCTTTCACCGGGTCTTCGTTGCCGGAGAAGCGGTCGACGACCAAGAGCGGCGCCCTTTGCGCGTAGAAATCGGCGAGTTTCGACGTGCCGGCGAGGAATTCGACGGCGAACGGGCCGCCGGCCGTGCCGGTCGTCTTGGTGTTGCACTTTTTGGCGCTGTAACAATCGTGAAGATGCTGCTTCAAGACGCCTTGCTCGACGAGCTTCAAGGGAGAAGTGGGAATGCCATCGGCGTCGAAGGCGGTGCAGCCGGAGAAGCGCTGGTCGTGCGGGTTGTCGACCAAGCTCAAGAGCTTGGAGACGACGCGCTTCCCAGCGGATTTGTCCCAGCGGCTCTTGCCGTCCATCACTTGGCGGCCGCCGGCGTGGTAGAGGATCATACCGAGCAGCATTTCTTGCACCGCGCGCGGGCTGAAGAGCACCGCGCCTTTGTAGCTCGGTGCCTTGCCGGCCTTGAGCGACCCGACGATCTTGTCGACGAAGCGCTGGGCGTCGTCCATGCCGCGCGTGACCATTTCGGACTTCTTAAGGCTAAAGCTGCCGTCATAGTCGAAGCCCGTGACCTCGTCCCCGTCGCGGCCCATGCCGAAGAAGCTCCAGTTCGCCATCGCCTGGCGCTCCGTTTGCCTCATGCCGTAGGAGTTGGCGAGGCCGTGCCACGAAACGTCGATGGCCATTTCATAACGATCGAGAGCCACGCGCGGGTCGCGCACCAAGCGGGCCAGAACTTCCTGCATCACGGCTTGGATGTCGGTGAGCTCGGCTTCCGCCATCGCTTCGTCGTAGAGGAAGTCGAGGGCTTTGGCCTTCGGGGCCTGATCCAGGCCGGGCAAAATCAAATTTTCGTCCGGCACCGAATATTTGGCGAGCGCTAGCGCGCTCTCGACGGCGCGTTTCACGCCCTCTTCGGTGACGGTGTTGATCGAGGCCGACCCCTTCTTCTTGTCCTTGTGGACGACTAGGCCGAGGCTCCGCGATTCGAGGCTATTGGCTAAGCTGAACTGCTTGTTCTCGACGACCAGCCGCTTTTGGAAGGAGGCTCCGGTGGAAATCTTCGCGGCGTCGGCGCCGAGGCTCTTGGCCGTCTCGAGGGCGAAGGTCGATAGCTTGTCGAGGGTCTTCGCCAGCTCGGTCAAATTTTTGGTTACGGTACCGCTCATGCTTGGCGTCCCCCGACGGTGATTTTGCAGCGAACGAAGGGGCCGCCGGCGTCGACTTTCGCCGCTTGGCCTTTGCCGCAGTACCCCGACCCGAGATCCCAGAGAAATTCTTGGCTGACGGCGTCGACCGTCTTCAGCACGTCGAAGGCGATGCCTGACAATGTCGCTTCGCGCAGGAGCTCGCCGCGGACGCCGTTCTTGATGCGGTAGACGTAGCTCGTGCCAAACATGAATTCGCCGTTGGAATCGGCCTGACCGCTGCCGCCGCCTTCCACGAGGTAGCCGTCGTCGACGCTCGCGATCATCTCGGCGAGTTTGCTCGTCCCGGGCATCATGTAGGTGTTGCGCATCCGGATCAGCGGCTCGTCGTTGAATAGCCACGCCCGGGCGTTACCGGTCGGCGCGACGCCGAACTCCTTGGCGGATTCGCGGTTGTGCAGGTACGAGTTCAGCATGCCGTTCTTGATTATCACTGTGTTCTCGGTCTCCACGCCTTCGTCGTCGAACGGGAGGTTGCCGACGGCGTAACCGGCGATCGTTTCCTTGCCGGAATCGGACATGGTGACGAGGTCGGAAGCGACGCGTTGGCCCATTTTGCCTTGGGCGATCGAACCCGATTTGACGAAGTCGGCTTCGACGGTGTGGCCGACGGCCTCGTGGCAGAGAAGGCCGACCAGGGCCGGCGCCAAGATCACGGTCTTCTGGCCGCCTTCCGGGTATTTGGCGTCGAGGAGATCGACCGCGACCCGCGCCGTCTCTTCCACGACGTTTTCGAGAGAAGGATGGGAAAAGAGGCAATTCCAGCCGCCGGACACGCCCGCGGCCTTCGAATTACTAGCGCGCTCGCCGTCTTTCTCGGTGATGGCTGAGAAGGACACTTCGGGTTGCGCGATTTTCAAGGAGCAGGCCGCGCCGTCGCTGGTGACGATCGCCTTCTCTTCGATGATTTCGTTGTAGCGGCAGCGGGCGGTGTGCATCCGCTTCGAAGCGGCGGCGAGCTGGCGCTCGTAGCCGACGACTTTGCCGAGTTTATCCGCGAGCGACATGGCGTTCAGCTCGTCAAAGCCCTCGCCTTTGAAGTCGACGCGACTTAAGCGCGCCCGACCCAGGTCGAGGATGCTCTTGCCCTTGGCGCCGCTGAGCGTCTTGGCGTTGCGCTGCGCTTCCGCGATGGCGCGTTGGATCGCGCCTTTCGACACGTCGGCCGTCGCCGCGAAGCCCCAGGCTCCGTCGACCAGAGCGCGCACGCCGACGCCTTCGGTGACGGCATGATTCGCCACGTCGACCCGACCCTTTTGGGCGACGAACGAGTTGTTGATGCGTCTATGGTAACGAAGCTCGACGAAGCCGCATTGGCCTTGCACGAGCTGACTGAGCAGGTCTTTCATCAGGCACCTCAAAGGGATGGCAATGACTCAGGATAGCACTGCTGAATAGCAGCTGAAATGAACTCTAAATCATTAGGGATTACAATGGGGTAAGGCTGGCATGCGGGAAGCAGGGA
>JAYWBY010000254.1:0-1912 GCA_043781115.1 Pseudomonadota bacterium | reverse complement strand
GGCAGCAGCCAACTGGCACCGGAAGCGGGTCCGAAGTTGCGCCGGCTCGCCCGCCAGATCGCGGACGTCGGCCCGGCCATCGTCGTCGACGTCGAGGGCCACACCGACTCGAGACAAAACGTCGCGCGAGACAACTACGCTCTCTCGGCCGCTCGCGCCGCCGCGGTCGCTGACGCGCTCTCCCAGGGCGGAGTACCGGCCAACGTTTTGCGCTCCATTGGCATGGGTTCCTCCGCTCCCCTTTATCCCGAATACGAGGGGAATAGGCCTCTACCGGAAAACATGGCGCGGAACCGGCGCGTCGAGATCGTCATCAAAAAACCATCCGCCAACGCGAAACAACCACTGCCATGATCTGGTTCGGCAAAAAGCTAGCTGGTCGGACCGCGGTCAAACCCCGCAAAGTTTGGCGCGACCGCATGACGCTGGGCCTCGTCTTTACCTGGCTGTCGATGGCGGTAGTTTTGACGACGTCGTCCGTCGTCGGCTTCTACGCTTTGAGCGTCGTCTATGAAAACAAGCTTAAGGACGCGTGGACCATTCTCTTTCTCGATTTGGCGCAAAGCTCCGTTCAAGTCAAGGACCAACTCGACCGGGTAAAAGGGCACGGCCCGGCCCCGGCGGCGATGCTGCGCGTCGCGGCGGACGGCGCGTTGACGCTCGGTGCGGGAAACCTGCCGAGCGTGCCAAAGTCGCTCGCCGAACTTGGGCTCGACCGCAACGACTTGGGGCGCCCTCACACCCTCGTGGCGCGGAACGGCAAAGTCTATTACGCGACCGGCAAATTCAGCGTCGATGGCCGCGGCGAGATTGAGCTGAGCCCTCTCGAACTCGACCGCTGGCTCGATTCATCCAAGGAAAACTACGTCAAATCCCGCGTGTACGTCGTCAACCGCGGCCGGCAACTGCTCTTCTCGAATAGTTTGGAGGTCTCGGCGCTAAACGTCGAGAAACTACCACTAGTGCAAGGGTTCGTGCAGGCGCCTTTCAGCCAGGGACAATTCGACCTCGAGACCCGCGGAGGAGGACCTCGCTACGGCTTCTTCCAGGAAGTGCCAAAGACCAATTTGGTGCTGTTTTTGGAGACGGACAAAGGCTTCGCCTTGGCCGAGGCCCGCCGCGTCTTCTTGAGCTTCGGCGGCTTCGTCATTTTCATCGTCGTGTCGGCGCTCGTGATCTTCCAATTTCCGCTGCGTTCCGTGGCCAAGCCGCTCCAAGAACTCGTGCGGGTCGCTACGGAAATCACCAACGGCAACCTCGACGCTCGGCCGCAGTTGGCGGGCATCGGCGAAATCTTTCTGTTGAACAAGAGCTTCAGCAAGATGTCGAAGAGCCTGGTCGCTCGCGACGCCAAGATCAAGGAACTCCTTCACGAGCAGGTTCAAAAGGTCCGCTTGGAAAACGAAGTGAACATCGCCAAGAGCATCCAAGAAAATTTCACGCCGGGCCAACCTCTCCCCTCGTCGTCTGGGCTCGACATGGCGATTCGCTACCTTCCCGCGGCCGAGTGCGCCGGCGACTGGTACGGTTTTCACTACGACAAGGAGCTGCAAGAGTCGGTCGTCGCGATCGCCGACGTGTCTGGTCACGGCGCCGGTTCGGCCATGTTCACGGCCGTGATATCGGCGATCTTCGAGGACCAAAAAGGTAACTCCCAGGGTACTTTCGACATGGAAGGGTTTGCCTTCCGCCTGAACTCCCTCTTTCAGAAGTTCGGCAAGGGTCGTTGGCATGCGACGCTGCTTTTGGCGAAGTTCAAAGTCAGGGACGGTACGGTCGACATAGCTTCGTTCGGCCATTGTTTCCCGATTTTGAACGACCGTCCACTAAGCCTGCCTTCGTCACCGATCGGCATGGGCGACGAGCCGGTGGCCGGGATCTGCACGGAGCCGTTCAAGCTCGGCGACCGTTT
>JAYWBY010000253.1:0-5572 GCA_043781115.1 Pseudomonadota bacterium | reverse complement strand
TCAAGGGCGGGATTCTGGCCTGGATCGACGCCGAGGCCCCCGACTTGGCCAAGTACTGAACTTGACTAGGTCCTTAAAAAGAATCAATAATACGGGATACATATTGCTGATTCGAGGTCGTCCGGATGGGCATTAGGCCGCGCTACTTGGAAATCTTCTGTCTGACCCTCTTGGCGTCCGCCTGGCCGTCGGGCTGCGTCTCTGACAAGAGCCACGAAGGCAGCTTGCCCGAGCTAGACGTCCAAGATCCGGATCCGGAGAAGGACAAAGCCGGCCCCGACTTCTGCAATCCCACCGGCAAGACGGGCGCCGAGTTGACCAAGTGCTACGAGCACAACGAGGGGCTCTACAAAGAGTTCGACGAAGAGGCGAAAGAGCGCGAGCCGTGGTTCAACTTTCCGCCCGACAGCTGGATGGAGAGCAAGGAACTCGACGAGAAGTACGTATTGAACGTGACGGCGGAAGCGGAAGCGGTGAAGCGCCTCGAAGCGGCGCCCTTGGTCGAGTTGGCCGCAGCCGACGTGCAGCATTTCACCGGCAAGCCCGCGGCATTCCCCGGCAAGAAGCCGTTCCTCGTGCGCGGCTTGGTTTATTTCAAGGACACCGGAACTTTCACGGTGTTCGAGAAGGACCAATCCATCTACGTGCGCCATGACTCGACCGGCGCGACGACGCCTCCTGAAAAGCGCAGCGCCGTCGTCGTCTTCCTCGGCCAGAAGCCGAAGGACGTCTTCGTCGACTGCCAGGTCGCCGAGTGATGTTGCATGGACTTTAGCCCAGGAAACATCGCCGTCTCGGTCGTCACGTCCCTGATCGGCTTTTTTTACCTCAAACACGGCAAGCGCAACGCCGACATGAAGTTCGCCATTTTTGGAATGTTACTCATGGTCTACAGCTACTTCACGCCGTCGGTGCTGTGGAGCGCCGGGATCGGCGTACTGTTGGCCGCGGGGCCTTTCTTGCCGATGTGAATGCCCTGCGGTATGTTCGGCTCTCATCCATGAGGAGTCGGCATGAAGTGGCTACTATCGGTCCTCGTCGTGTTGTCCGCTTGGTCCTGCAAAACCGCGGATTCAGGCAGTGGCTCCTCGGTGAAGGACATCGCCGACGCGAAAGTGATCACGCAACGACCCGACGGCAACTTCGACGTCTTCTGCAAGGACGGAACGAGCGAGATACGCAGCCGCGAAGACCTTCTAGGCAACCACGTTTGCGAAGCCGGTAGCCAAGCGGGCGTCAGCCAACGTTGCGAATGCCGCGAGAACAACGGGCCCGACCTCTACCAAATCGGCTTCAACCCGACGACCAACCTGCAGCTGTGGGAAACGAAGTTGCAAGGATGGAACTCCGACACCGCCAGCCAAAACCTCTGCATGCAGCGCATCCGCGAAGACGCGCTTTGCCGGCCCGCCGCGCCGGTCGCTGCTCTCGCCACTCACTGTGAGTGTCCTGAGAACAACGGCCCGGATTTGATGTTCATCGGCCAGAACTCCGACTCCGGCGACCAACTCTGGAAGACGAAGATCAACGGCTGGAACGCCGACACGGGCAACGCGGACAAATGCTTCAAGGCGGCGCAAACGGAGCCGCTCTGCTCGTTGCCGCTCGGATCCCGGCAAGTGTACAAGCGCTGCGACTGTCCGGAGAATAACGGCCCGGACCTCGTGCAGACCGCCTTCAACGCCTCGAACAACAAGCAGCTCTGGTCGGTGAAGCTCGCCGGCTGGAGCGCCGACAGCGGCAACGCCGACAAGTGTTTCGCCGAAATCAGGAATAATCCAGTTTGCCAGCTCGGCAACCAACAAGCATCGATTGCCAGTCGCTGTTACTGCAAGGACAACAACGGTCCGGATTTGCAGCGCGTGCTCTTCAGCACTACGACCGGCGAGACCTTGCAAGAGAACAAGATCGCCGGGTGGAACGCCGACAGCGGTAACAGCGACAAATGCTTCGCGATGAGCCAAAGCGAACCGATCTGCCGGACGGCGCCGGGCGGCAGCATCGTTCGTCGCTGTTCCTGCCCCAACAGCAACGGTCCGGACCTGATCCAAAAAGGCATTCGCGTCACCGATGGCAGCGAGGCGTGGTCGGTCCGCCTGACCGGTTGGAACAACGACTCGGGCAACCAAGCCAAATGCGAAGCGATGATCCAGTCGAGCCCGCTCTGCAAGTGAGACAGCGGGCGGCGAACTAGCGTTTCTGGGCCTTGGGCCGGGCGGCGTTGGCCTTGGCCGTTTTGGCGCTTGGCGCGGAGCCGACCGCTAAAACGGCGAGCTTCTCGTCGCCAACGGCGCGCGAGGCCAGGCCGCCGACGGTCGCATCGGTGTTGAGCAGCAGCTGACGATGGCGAGGGGAATTCCACCAGAGCCAGGCCATCGACGCCGCGTCTTTGGCTCTGACGCGGTCTTCGCCAATTAGATGGATCTTGGCGGTCTCGTCGAGCAGCGACGCGGTCTTCTTTAAGAGGACGCGGTCGTGCGACAAGCCGCCGTCGATGGCCAAGAGGCCGGCCTGCTCGGCGAGTTCGGCTTTGAATTCGAGCGCCTTCAATCCTTCGCGGCGGCGGATGCGGTTCACCCATGCGGCGAGTTGGTCGTGTACGGGCATCGCGGGTGCTTCCGCGAAGACTTCCGCTTCTGGCACGATCTGGTCGGGGCCAAGGCCTGTAGGGTAGAGGAACCAGAGGACCGGACCGCGCCAGCGCGGGGTCTTCGGTTGGCAGGTAACGCTCAAGACCCCGTCGCCGAGGTTCTTCGTTGAAATGCCGCCGGCCTCGATCGCCATTTCCTTGGGCGCGCCGTGGTCCTTGGCGGCGAAGTCGACGCGGTAACTCTCACAGCGCTGCTGCAGCGCGACTAGCGGTATCTTGATCCGGTGCGAGGCGTCGGCGAGCAGCGGCTCGGGAGCCGGCATTGCCACGGCCCACCCGCTACCGTCCTTGCACATCCCGTAAGCGTAGCCGCCAGCTCCGCGCGTGTGCGCCAGGGCCTTGGCTTTGTGTTCCATTTGCTCGGAGCTTAGTCTCAGGCCGCCGAGCGGCGAAACGAGGCGGCCCTCGAGCTGGGCGTCGAAAACTTTGCGTTCCCAAGCCTGGCTCGGATTCGTGCTGAGGCCGCCGGTGCAAACCGCGTCGCCGAAGGCGGCGCTCAAGTCGCGTTTGACCGCGCCTTTGCCGATAGCCGTGCCGCCCGCCAAGGCGAGAGGAGCCAAGAGACCGAAAGCGAAGAAGCGATGCATCAAGTTTTGCCGTCAATAAGCTTGAAAATAGTCATCAACTGCATGTTGGAGGTGCCTTCGTACAGTTTACCAATCTTGGCGTCGCGGTAATACTTCTCCGCGGGGAATTCTTTGATGAAGCCGTAACCCCCGTAGATTTCAAGCGCCTTTGACGCCACTTCCTCGGCGAATTGCGACACCATGTACTTTGCCATCGCCGCTTCTTTGATGAAAGGGAGGCCGGCGTCCTTGAGCCGGGCGGCGTTGTAGACGAGGAGCTTGCTGGCTTCGACCTTGGTGGCGAGCTCGGCGAGCTGCATTTGGATCGCTTGAAACTCGCGCAGCTGTTTGCCGAACTGCTCGCGCTGGCGGGCATAGTTCATGGCGCCGTCGAGCGCGCCGCCGGCAAGACCGAGCATCTGCGAGGCGATGCCGATGCGGCCTTCGTTCAAGGTCTCGATGGCGATCTTGTAGCCCTTGCCGACCTCGCCGATGACGTTGGCCTTCGGCACTTTGACGTCATCGAGAATGACTTCGCAGGTGCTCGAGGCGCGGATGCCGAGCTTCACTTCCTTCTTGCCGACGGAGAAGCCGGGCATGTCGCGTTCGACGATGAAGCCGGTGATGCCCTTATAGCCGGCCTCGGGGTTGACATTGGCGAAGACGAGGAAGACCGAGGCTTCCTTGGCGTTGGTGATGAAGATCTTCTTGCCGGTGAGGCGCCAGTGCGTGCCTTCGTCGACGGCGCGGGCCTTCATCGCGAAAGCGTCGGAACCGGAGTTGGCCTCGGTCAAGCAGTAGGAACCGACTTCCTTGGCGGCGAGGCGGGAGAGGTACTTCTTCTGCTGGTCCTTGGTTCCCCAGCGCATGAAGATGTTGTTCACGAGCGTGTTCTGCACGTCGCAGATGACGGAAACCGACGGGTCTACCTTGGCGAGTGACTCGATGGCAAGGATCGCCATCATGAACGTGCCGCCGGCGCCGCCGAAGTCGGTGGGCACTTCGATGCCCATCAGGCCCATCTCGAACATCTGGCTCAAGATTTGGGGGTCGAGGTGTTCGCTTTCGTCCATCTCGAGGACCTTCGGTCCGATTTGGTTCTTCGCGAACTTGTCCACTTCCGTGACGAAGAGCTGTTCGTCACCTGTGAGAACGGTCAACGGCGTAATCGAAGAATGGCTCATGTCCCACTCCGTAAAAGATCCTAGGAAGGATTTCCGGTCGGGACAGTTCTAGCTTTTTTTCAGCTCTTTTGCACGCCGGAACGGAGCCCGAGCCGGACCGGCGGCGGCGCCTTGTCGAGCATCTGGCCCATGGCCTGGCGGGTTTCGTCCTCGAGGTCGTCAAGCTGCAGCATGGCGGCCTGGAACTTACCTTCGGTCCGCACCGTCGGACGGGCCAGCGGGTCTCTCAAGCGCGAGAGTATGGCGGCCCGGCAGATCTCGAGCAGGCTGTCGGCGCGCCGCTCGATGCGGCGCGCGCCGCGCGCGACAAAGGCTTCCGCGTCCGGCGCCAGCAGTGGCACCGACGCTTGCTTCACGAAAGATTCCAGGGCCTTTACGCCCGGGCCCTGCAGGGCGTCGGTCGAATTGAGTCCCAGGCGACTCGCCATCGAGCGGGACGCCGAACGGTTGGCGTCGGCGATGCCGAGCTGTTCGTACTTCGTCATCAAGTCTTTGCGGCGCCTTTTCAGTTTTGCCAAAGACTCGGCCAGATACTTTTCGGTCTTCACCAAGCTGTCCTGGCGGATCGACAAGGCGACCAGGTCGTCGGCGTCGAGTTCGGCGTGTTCGTCGCCCTCGGGGCCCATGGCGCGCGTCATGATCAGCTTTAGCCAAAGGCCACGGGTCAAGAGCTTCGAGCGCAAGGCGTGGAACTTTTCCGCGTGTTCGAGGAACACCTGGCTCCAGTGGACGAGCGTGCGCTCGCGCGGCATCAGCATCAGATCGCGGCCGACGAGCTTCTTGATTCGAGCGAAATTGCGCTCGACGTTTATCTGCATCTGTATGATTGCGACCTTGCGCGCCACCAGCGCCTTGTTGCCGGTCATCCGGGTGCGTGTGTGCGCTTCGCGGATCGTCGCCAGCTCGCTGCTGACGACCGTAAGTTCATTGTCCCAGTCGACCAGACTCATTCGGTCTCCTTGTCGAGCAGACGTTTGGCGATCTTGAAGGCCTTGTCGTCAGGAGCCGGGTGCGCATTGTTCTGCAGGACGTCTTGCCAGTATTGCTCGGCGAGGCCTCGGCGCCTTTTGACCCGAGCGTTCCTCCGACCGATGGTCGGCCCCATCTCGGCGGCGACGGCACGGGCCGTCGCCAGCGGGGTGGGTGGCATGTAGGTCTCCTGCTTGGCGGCC
>JAYWBY010000252.1:0-1915 GCA_043781115.1 Pseudomonadota bacterium | reverse complement strand
CGTGGGGCCAAGTGGTGGGAAGCGGCGTCGACCGACGGCGAGGGCTTCGCCAACGGGTTGAAGAGAATTGAACGGGAGCTGGCTTCGTTCAAACAATTGGTGGTCCTCGGCTCCGGCGGTGCGACCCTGGCGATCGTCGAGTTCCTACGCAAGAACAAGACGACTCTCCCCAAGTTGGACGTCTTGCGCAGACGCGCGGACGACGACAAGCGTTTGGCCGCGGCGCTGCCAAAGAAGGCCAAACTCGCGTTTCACGACTGGGGCGTCGCCGGACTCGCGGGCCTATTGACCGGCAAGGGTGACGACACGTTACTGATCCAGGCGACGAGCGCGCCGCAGCAAGGCATCAAACTCGAAGAACTCGTGCCGGCGCTCGACGGGTTCGCCGGAGTCTTGACCGATCTAGTTTACGGCCAACCTTCGGCCCTCTACTTCGCCGCCGTCGCCAAGGACCTCGTTTGCCAGGATGGCGAGGCGATGTTGATCGAACAGGCAAGACTTGCCCAAAAACTCTGGTGGGGGAAAGCCCTCGCGTATGACGAGCTCGCCCTCGCTTTGCGAGCCAAATAAACGAACGCCCCTGACACGCCAGTCCTAACCGGCCAGACTCACCCAAAGTCCAAATCCGCCAAGTAACCGATCCTGCTTAAAAATCTAGCATTCCGCCCCTACCTTGCCGCCGCATCTGCTGCTAGAATTATAAGAATACTCCCCTCGAGGTCGGCCTCATGCTGAAGCGCCTAGCGCCTATTCTTGGCTCTCACTACACCTATCCTGTCTGGAATCGCATCATGGAGATCCTAGGGATCGCGGCTTACGCGGTCTTCTGCGGGCTCTTCGTCGTCGATCTTGGGCAGGCAATGCTGCGCATGATGAACGAGAACATCGGGCAGGCGGTCGTCGCCGGGGCCGTCGCTCTTCCCTTGAGCTTTTTCGCAACGCTTATTGCCGACTTTGTCTCTGGATTCGTCCACTGCGCCGCCGACAACTTCGGCTCGCCGAAGACGCCGGTCTTTGGCGTCGCCTTCATCCGCCCGTTCCGCGACCACCACAAAGACCCGAAAGACATTACGCGCCACGACTTCGTCGAGACCAACGGCAACAGCTGCATCGTCAACCTGATCGTGCTCGTGCCGACTTATTTCGCGATCTCCGGAGACGCCACGGCCGTCGAGTTTCTCTTCGGGCTCTTCGTCCTGATGTTCACCTTGGCGATCGTCTTCACCAACCAGGTGCACAAGTGGGCGCACATGACGACGCCGCCGAAGCCGATCACGGTCCTCCAGCGCTTCGGCATCATCCTCTCTCCGACCAATCACGAAGTCCACCACATGGCGCCTTTCGACAAGAACTACTGCATCACCACCGGGTGGATGAATGCGGCGATCGAGCGGAGCGGCGTCTTCGCTTGGATGGTCAGGACTTTCAAGTAAGTCCTGGATCTTGGTGAAGGTCAAAGCGCAAGTTTCAACTTGCCGCGGATCCGACTGAGCGACACGGGCGTGACGCCGATGTAGCCTGCCAAGTCTTTTTGACTAATGCGAGCCGCGAGGCCGGGAAATTGACGCATGAAAAGCATCACACGTTCTTCCGCCGCCAAGGTCAGGAGCTCGAACTGGCGGCGCTCGCGCATCAGGTAGTGATGCTCGGTCATCTTCCGGCCGATCTGCTGCCAGGTCCAATGACGGGCGATACGGCCATGGTAGGCCATGTAGTCGAACTCGAGCATCTCGCAGGGCTCGAGAGCGACCGCGTTCACGTCCGAGAGCGGGTTGCCGGTCAGTTGCGACTTCAGCGCCACGACCAGGGAGTGCTCGGGCGCAAAATTTCGGATGTACTCGTCGCCTTGTCCGGTTAGGTAAAACACCTTCAAGAGACCGCTGAGAACGAAACCCGCCTTCGCCGATGAGCCGCC
>JAYWBY010000251.1:0-1916 GCA_043781115.1 Pseudomonadota bacterium | reverse complement strand
AACTGTAGAGGTCTTTGAAGGTGTCGCCCGTGACGTTCGCATGTACGCCGTCGAAGACGAAGAGCTGGCGTCCGGTCGCCGTTTCCCAGATGTGCATGGCGCGCATCAGGCCCTTTTGCTGTTCCGTCGTCATAGTGAAACCGACACGAAAATGCACCGGCAAGTCGTTCCAGCCGCCCGGCGAGTGCAAACCGAAATTCGGCGACGAAGGGTCATTCGAGCCTTCGACGTTCGATTGGTTCTTACCGCTGGAGTCGTCTTTCAGCGAAGTATTGTAATATTGCGAACCGCAGGCAACGAAGTTGATGAACAACATCATTACGCATCCCACAGACGCCGCGTACCGCATGCCGAAGTTTGCCATGGCCCCTCCGTGAGATATGTATCGTCATCTCGGGGGCTGCTCTTTAGCAATTGCGAAAAAATGACGTTTATTGATTAAAGACGGCTAGTTACACAACGGAAATGAGCGAGAGAGGCAAAGCTCCCTCGCCCAACAAAAGGGGGATTAACGGATGCAGGTATCACCTTGCGGACGGACGGTGTTCACTTGCACGGTCGAGAGCACGTGAACTCCGACGGCCGAAGTCGTATCGTTCTGGGTCGAGCCGACGTTGACGTTGACCATTTGGTCCGCCAAGCGGGCGTTGCAGTGAAGATTGACGGTCAGGGACGTGAGCACGTTAACGTTGACCTTCATGCAGTAATAGCCGTTTTTGTTCATCAAATTGTAGACCGGCGCGCCTCCGACGTTGACTCCGGCGTCGATCAGAATCAAGAACGGGTCGGGCGTACTTTCGGTGTCGTTGATGGCGTTGCCGAAGCCGCCAACCGTGACCGACGCATTGATGCGTTGGTAGTTGGTGACGGTGCCTTTGAACGGGTTGTTTTTCCACTTGGACAAGCACTTGTGCAGTGCGTCGAGATCACCGTCGGCAGCGTCCGGAATGTCGGGCAAGGGTTCGACTTGGTCGGTCGACTTCACTGGCGTGTTGGTCGCCGTGTCGCTAGAAGCTGGGGTGGTGCCGGTGGATCCGTTGGTGTTCGCATCCACGGCAGGAGTCGTGCCTCCTGCCCAGTCCGGAGCCCAATCATTGCCACCGCCAGCGGGCAGCGCAACCTCTGAGGCGCCATCTGCCGGCGACGTCGTACCAGCTCCGCCCGCGGCGCCTTGGCCTTTGACGCCTTGGTCGTCGACGCCGCCCGAGTTGTCCTCGGTCGAGTTGGCCGAATGACCTTCGATCGCCTTGCGGTTTTGAAAGCTCGGATCTTGTCCGCATGCCGCTAAGGCCAGGACCAGGGCCGCCGCGCCGAGCGCTAAAGCGGATTGCGTGCGCTGGTTGGTCATCAAGTACTCCTCTAAAAAGTGAGCCGGCAGGTTGCCGAGCGGCTCATGCGAGCCAAAATCATCAGGGGGTGACTCGGAGATCGCTCGGGAGGACTTTAGAAAATGACAAAAGTTTTTTATTATATTTGTGATTATCTTTGGTTATAAGCGTTCAGCGGCGGTCTATCCTGGCAGGGCTCAAAACCAGTGACCGAGAGCGGCCACGATTTTAGCGGGTGCCTCACCTATACTTTAAGACCTTCCCGCCAATACCAAAGGCTTGGGGCTCCATGACAGAACTTGCGACGACCTACGACCCGAAGCAGTACGAAGATAAGCTTTACGACTTCTGGATGAAGCACCGCTTTTTCCATGCCGACCGCAACAGCGGCAAGACGCCCTACACGATATTGATGCCCCCGCCGAACGTAACCAGCCAACTGCACATGGGACACGGCGCCGGCTATACGATGCAAGACATCCTGATTCGCTGGAAGCGAATGAAAGGCTTCGAGGCCCTTTGGCTGCCGGGTACGGACCATGCCGGCATCGCGACGCAAATGATGGTCGAGAAGTCGCTCGAGAAGGA
>JAYWBY010000250.1:0-1917 GCA_043781115.1 Pseudomonadota bacterium | reverse complement strand
TGTGATGGTAGCGGAACGACGCGGTCGGCTCGCCGGCGATCAAACGCAAGATGTTGTGCGCAACGTGCCGGCCCTCTTGCAGCGCCCCAGGAGCCATGCCGGGGACCCAGCTTTCTTTCCAACGAACCGCCGCCAAGTCTCCCGCGACGAAGACCTCGCGGTGCCCGGGGATGCTCAAATCCGGCGAGACGAGGACGCGACCCCGTTCGAGGGGGACTTTGAGGTCCTTGGCCAGAGGCGACGGCTCGACGCCGGCGGCCCAAAGCACCGTGCGGGCGGGAAGGAATTCGCTTCCTAGTTCGACGCCCGTCGGCGTGATGTTCGTGACCTTCGAACCTAAGCGGATTTGAACGCCGAGACGCTGCAAAGCTTTCATCGCCTGAGCCGAATTTTGCTCGTGAAAAGTGCCGAGGATGCGCGGGCCGGCCTCGACCAGGATGACCTTCGCGAGCTCCGGATGAATGTGGCGAAAGTCGGCGGCGAGCGCGTACTTCGCCAGTTCGGCGATGGCGCCGGCGAGTTCTATTCCCGTTGGACCGGCGCCGACGATGACGAAGGTGAGCAGCGCCTCTTGGCCCTTCGCGTCATCCATGCGCTCGGCTTCCTCGAAGGCCGACAGCACGCGCCGCCGAATGTCGGTGGCGTCTTCCAGGACTTTCAAACCTGGCGCGTCGGCTTCCCACTCGGGATGGTTGAAATAGCTGTGGCGCGCGCCAGTCGCCAACAGCAAGTAGTCGTACGTGGCCTCGCCGCCGTGGTCGAGGCGCAAGGTCCTCTTCCCGACGTCGATGCTCTCGACCTTGGCCATCAGCACGTCGGTGTGCGGCGCGTTGCGCAGCACCGTGCGAATCGGCATCGCGATCTCGGCCGGAGATAAGCCCGCGGTTGCGACTTGGTAGAGCAAAGGCTGGAACAAATGGTGGTTGTTCTGATCGATGACGGTAACTGACAGTCGCTCTCGCGCCAGAATCTTCGCGGCCGCGAGGCCGGCGAAACCAGCCCCGAGGATGACGACATGCGGTTTGGAATCGGCGGCGGTGGGAGTCATGGCAGCCTCAAGAGGGAGCTATTTCGGAAAAATTGGGAATTCCCCAAACGGTAGGCCCTACTGGGGCCGCCAAGGGTCTCATAGTAGCTTTTTTTGCGCCCTACAAAAATGGCCGTATAATAAGAGAATCAAAGGAATTTTCAGCCAAACTTAGATTCCCCCGGAATCATGCCGTTAAGGACGTAAGGGAAACATGCCACGTTTTAGCCTCGTCATCGCTGCCGTCGTAGCGCTGCTAGGTACCGTTTGCGCGGTTACCTGGGGCTTGAAATGGGTGAGCGAACGCCGGCATCTCCAGGAATACGCGACGGCGCGGGACGTGATTTACGAACAGGTGAGGGGAATTTTGGCTAGCCAGGGTGTTTTAAAGATGGCCGCGCGCCTCGGAACCTCGGCAGGAAACGCCGAGCTGGCTCGCTGCGTCTTGAAGACGGAACCTTGCCGCGTCACGTCGCCGAACCAGCAAGTTTCATTTAGCATTCCCGAAGGCCGCGACTCGGTGACGACCTTGTTCGCCGGAGCTGCCGACCACCCCGCGAGTTACAGCCGCAAAGGTGCCGTCGGCTGCCAAGCCGGCGACGAGGAATGCCCCGGCTGGCTGGTTACGGCTTGGTTTTGGGCCGACTGCCCGAATCAAGAACCGACGTGCGTGGAGCCTTCGTCGCTGCATGTGCGCCTCCAAGTCGCCGGCGTCGGCATCCTGGCCGCGCTCGATACCAATCCGCCGAAGGACTTGTTCGAGGCCGACAAGACCAGCTTCTCCGATACCGTCAAGCTGTCGGCGGGAGGCGTCCCGTGACGGAGCGCCTGCACGGACTGGACATCATCCGGTTGGTGAGTTTCTTCGCCATCGCCACCTTTCACGTGTC
>JAYWBY010000249.1:0-5580 GCA_043781115.1 Pseudomonadota bacterium | reverse complement strand
CAATTCAATTCAATTCAATTCAAATCATTTCGTGACGTCGCCGAGCGAGACGATGCCGGAGACGTCGGGAGGCGTCAGGCCGGCGGCGGACGGGACGAGGAAGTCGAAGCCGGCGGCGCTGGCGGTCTTCGAGGTGTCGATCTCATAGACGCCGGTGGCGGATTGTTTGAAGCACTGCTTCCAGACTTTGATGGCGACGTTGTCGTTCGGGCCGCCGGGGCCGGCTTGACACATGCTCGGAGTGTAAAGGCGGGTGGGGGAAAGCGACGTTCCCGCGGCCAGCGTCGCGCGAATGCTGTCGTTGTCCGCACCGGCGACGCCGCAGCCGACGAGTTGATTGGCGGTCTTGTCGTACGAAAGGTCGAAGAGGAAGCCCCGGGCCGATTCGTGGAAGTTAGCTCCGGGATTGTTCCAAACCGCGAGTTTGCCTTCCGATGTCTCAGGATTGACGTCGAAGGTTTGGCGAAAGATGCTGCCGAGGCTGGAGTTGTCTAGAGTTTCGGTGCTCGGCAGCGCCACTTCACCTGCCGCCGTAAAGGGCTTCAAGGTGCCGGCGAGCGTTCCGTGCAAGACGTCCATTTTCATGCGCGCTGAGGCGCCGCTGCCGGTGCGTGAATAGCGCACGCTCGTGGCGTCGATGCCGTCCTTTATTTGCCCGCCGCCCGGGCCTCCGCTCGCTTGGATCCACATGACTCCGGAATAGGTGCCGTCTTCCGCCGTCGGTGAATGGGCGAGATTGAAGATCGTCGATTGGCCGTTTCTCGAAAATGACAAAGTCGTGCGGTATACCGCGTTGCCGCCTACGTCGGCGAGGCGGGTGATCTTGGCCATGGAAATCGTCGGGGCATTCGGCCGGCCGTTGGCCGCGGTTTGCAGATTCGTCGTCAGGTCAAGGGATTCGCCCGGGCCAGGAAGTTTGCTTGCCACTCCGTCCTTGTTCGCTTGGCAAAGGAGAGCTTGCATGATGCCGAGGCCACCTTCGACCTTGGCCGAGCTCGCGTTCACGACCTCGCGCGAAAAGGAAACCATGCAGGCCTCTTTCGCGCTCTTTTTGCAAGATTGGCCCTTCATGATGCCATAGTCGTAGGTGTAGCAACCTTCGCCGCCTGGGGGAGGCATCTTCGTCAGGTTTTCGAGCGCGGAATCGGACAGGCAATTTGCCGCCTTGCCGGACAGAGCCTCTTGCTCGGCGAGCAATTTGTCCTGGCCGTTCGGTCCGCTCGCTAGGTCTGGTGCGGCGTTCGTTTGGGCGCAAGGATCCAGCGGATCCGTGCTGCCAACGGGGCTATTGGGGCCGCTCGCAGCGGGCACGTAGTCCGGATTCAACGTAATGACGCCGTCCTCGTCCGTCATCCATTTCCGCTGACAAAGTTGCGTCGGCGGATCCAGGAAAAACGGGCGACTCAACTCTCGGTCGACCAATGCCAAGGCCGGCGGATCGACGGTGATGCCCACTGTGCCGATCTTCGCGGGATCGAGCTGCGTCTCGGGGAACGCGGTGACGTTCAAGCCTTGCGGGTAAATCTTCATCGCCAGCTCGCTGGTCGAGATGGCCACGGTGCCGACGACGACATTGGTATTGGTTCCCGTGTCGGTTGTCGTCGCGGTGGAGGGCGCCCCGCTCGAGTCGCTCTTGGCGCCCTTCTTGTCGCAGCTGAAGAACGCCAGGCCGGCGAGGCCAACCGTCGAAATAACGAGAACGCGCGCACTATGTCGAGCAGTCATGTTGGTCTTCCTTCTGAATGATCATAAAGAGGCATCGGAAGGAGACGGGGGGACCTTAGATTGGTCAGTGAAAGGTTATTAATTTTAACTATTTACGAAAGATTTGGACGCCCGTTGGACGGTGGCGCTCCGGCCGCAAAGCGGCCGGAGCTTGGGGATGCATAAGGTACTCGCCGATAGCGGCCTATTCATTCTCCGTAAACGCCAAACGGCGCGCCCGCCCACCACGTCACGCCCGAGAACACGCCAAGCTCACGCGTATGATAGAGCAGCTTGAACGGTTGTTTGTTCTCCGCGGAGAACGGGATGGTCAACGTCAGCACGTGCGGCCGGTCCTCGTTCGCGCGCGCCGTGACCGCGATCGCCGAGCCATCTTGCGGCGTGTAGGTACCTCGCAGCTCCCAGTAGGGACCCGCCGAGCCCGGACGGACGTAGCTGTAGTCGGAGAAGTAGAGGCGCCCCTTCCAGCCGTCGTGGCTCATGTTGAAAGTCGTCAGCCACCTACCGACGTTGAAAGAATCAGCAGGAGCGGGGAGAAAGTCCCAGCGCGAGAGGCGCACGCCGAACGGGATCCCCGCCCAGTCGGTGGACCCACCCGCGCGGCCGTATTCGCGGCCCATCAGGTGCGCTTCGAAACGCTGCCCGGTGAGGGAACCCGGCGGTTTCCGGCCGGTGGAGTCCGCAACGTAGTAGACGAGGGTGCGGCCGTCGTTGGAGAACGAGCCGTTGACGTCGTAAGCCTCGCCGCCTCGGTAATAGGTGCCGACCTTGGTCGCGGCGTCAGCGTCCGGGTTGCGGAAGTCGGTGAAGCGGCGCACCACGAGTTCGCCGAACCAACCGTCGTGATCCATCTTCCAGCGTCCGAGCCAGCGGGCTTTGCCGTCGGCGGGCGCGCTCGGCGGCGCGATCTCCGCAATGTAATGCCCCCAAGACATCTGGCGGCTCACGAAGTCGTAGCTGAGGCGCAGATAGGAGGAATCGCCCCAGGAGTTCTTGGCGATAAACACGTCGGCATTGCGGTCGTAGCCGATGAGCAGCATCACGTGACCTCCGCCGGGGGAGGCGGGGTCGTAGACGTAGCAGTCGCAGTAGAGGCGGTATCCCCACTTCAAATCGAAGTCCGCGACGATTTCGTGGCCACCAGCGATGACCCGCTCTAGCTCCGTCGTGTCATGGGCGCCGACTTCCTCGGCCCGAACGACGCGGTAATTCGCGCGCTCGCGGGCCACGCCGGGGATATGGCCAGCGGAGAACTCGAACGCGTCGAGCTCCTCTTGGGTCGACGTGTAGGCGAGTGCGCCTGCTGCGGGCGTCGCGATGCGCAGGGCTTCCATCGCGGCTTGGCCGAGATACGGTGCGTCGGCCTCGGTGGGGACGCCGAAACGCTCCATCTGCTTAAGGATGCCGCTATTTCCTTGGAAACCCCAGAACGAGCTGTTGTTCTCGTGCGGGGCCGTCGACGTCGGGTAGTCGGCGTAGAGTTCGCCGGCTTTCTCGATATGGAAGACATACTGCTCCGAAAGGTCGAGCTCAATACCATACGTGCGCTTGTAAGCGGCTTCGAGCGCCCCGACCGCGGCGAAAGCCCAGCAGGTGCCCCGGCCATCCTGGTTCTTGATCGGGGTCTGCCAGGCGGCGAGGCTTGCGGTGGGCGGCGGATCTGACATCAGCCTCAGGACGGGCGTCTCGTGGCGCGTCCCGAGCTTGGCGTCTTCGACTCCTCTCAGGAAGAGATCGGCCGGGGCTAAGACCTGGTGGGCGGCGTTAGCCTTGGCGGCGAATGCCGGGGTTGCCGTGACGGCAAGAGCGGTGATCAAGCTTCGAACGAACATGGGTTTTTCCTCCTGGTGTAAGGGGCACAAAGGCATCCTTGCATTCCCTCGTTGGCAACGGCAGTCTCGAAGTGAGGACGCAGGCGGATAGCGCTCGCAGGAACCCTCGATTTGCGAGCGAGGCTGTGTGAGCGCCAAGTTGCCCCCAGAAATCATCCTCGGCGCCGCGACGCCCGGAGCGGCGCTTAAGGGGACGTGGGAGCATCAGAAGCGCGCCAACCCAAAGCTGACGCTCGGCGCGTTATGCCGCAAGATCGGCATCAAATCGACGGGCTATCTCGCCGACGTCTTTGGCGGCCGGCGGAAGCTCGGGCCCGCCTACTGGCAGCCGCTGCTCAGCGCGCTCGGGATCGACGGCGCGGCCGCGGAGTACCTGTCGCTCAAGCTCGCCGTCGAGCGCGAGCCTGAGCTCGGGAAGGATGCCGCCACGATGCTCCGCCTTGAGACCCTCGCCAAGCTCGTCGGGTCGACCCAGGGGACCTTGCCCGACCGGATTCGCCAGGTGTTCTTCGCGTTCGAGGTATTTAGCGCTTTTGGCCTCTTCCGCAACAAACCGACGAGGACCGACCTGCGCGGCTACTTCGGCGCGGCGCGCGGAATCGAGCTCGACTTGGCGCTGCATGTGCTTAAGTCGCTGGCCTTGATCGAGGAGGGCGATGAAGGCGCGTTTCATTTGCTGAGCGATCATGTCAACTTTTCGGACGCCGACGACGGGCTGTCGCACCTCGACTTCCTACGGCTCGCGTTGCGCGACGCGGATGACAAGTTAGCCCGCTTGTACGAGCAACGCGGCCGGACGTTCTTCTCTTCGTCGATCGTGAGCGTCCGCGAGGCGGCTTTTGTCAAAGCACTCCCTGCGATCAAGGAGCGGATACGCCTGATCGAAAGCGAGCTAGAGACTGGCGACGCCGACCGCCTGGTCCGCTTCAACATCCAGATCTATCCGATTGAATAGCAGTTTACTTTTGTGACCAGGGTCGCGCTCGACGTATACATAACAATTTGATTTTATTGATATTATCTTCTGGAACGCGGCTTGCTTAAGCTTGGGGGTACCAACTTTAAGGGAGGCCCGAGCCATGCGCCTAGTTCGATCCTTGTTCGCCCTCGTCATCGCCCTTGCGCCCCTTTCCGGTCGCGCTGACGACGCCTCGTCGAAGGTACGGTCCTACGTCTACGCCGCGGACGAATCGTGGACGATCACGATCATCTCCGGCACGGCGGCGAAGGATAACTGGGAGCGCTTGTCGCCCGGATTCATGCACGTGATGCGCCGCCGTGAAACCGGCGAGGTGCTCTACCGCCTTAAGACCGCGTCCACGATGTACTGCTCGCAGTCGGTGACGCGGACCCCGACAGATCCTTACGCCTATTATTGCGCATGGGCCCTCAATGAACGGGGAGAGGTGGCCGGGGTCACGGTCGACCCGGACATGCGAACGACGCCCCGCATTGGCGTCGGCAATTAGTTTCTGGCGCGAAACGCGTCAGAAACTATCCTGAGCCGAAGGCGAAGGATCTCGTCGCGTCACCTCAATCAATTTCTGGCGGAAGACCTCTGATGACGATCGCGGTTAGAAGCCCCAACCGAGCGAGCCGAGTACGCTGTACGACTTCTCCTGCAGCGTTCCTTGCACGTCGTGCGCGGCGTCGGCGAATTGATAGGTGCCGTTGGCGAAGCGGTAGCCGACGCCGGCCGTGAGCCGGCTCGGGAAGAGCAGGTAATAGCCGGTATCGACCATCAAGTAAGAGCCGCTTTTGACTGAAACGGGCGCCGCGCTCACCGGTTTGGCGAGGTCGGCCGACAGCTCCAGGTATTTGTCGAGCGCCAGCGGGAGTTTGCCGCCCAGCCCTAGGGCCAAACTGTTGATCTTGGACTTTTGCAAGTCGAGCGCCGTCCGGCTTTGCGCGTAGTAGGTGTAGATGGTTTTATAGAGGTAACCGACCCGCAGCTGTAGTTCCGGCGCCTCGGCGCTCTTGCCGAGCATCAGGCGATATTTGCCGCGCAAGTCGAAGCTTTGCG
>JAYWBY010000248.1:0-5586 GCA_043781115.1 Pseudomonadota bacterium | reverse complement strand
CCGTGCGGAAGCGAGCCTGAAATTCGCCGAGACGGCGCCACTCCAGTCCCGATTTCGCGGCCAGCACTGCCACGGTGATCGCCAAATTCAGGGTCGCCGCCAGAATGGCCCCGACAGGGATGACGACCTCGCCGTGAACGAGATGCCGGCAGACGTCAAAGGGCAACAGCAAGCAGATGGCCCCGGCGGCCAAGACCATGGAGAACCGCTTGCAAAAAAGGGCGACAAACAGCATGACCAAGGTGATCGCCAGCGGATAACTATCGAAGTTTTCCGGCCGCGGCGCTGGGTCGGCCTGGAGCGTGTCGGATGCCATGACTCCGTCAAGGAACCGGGCGAGGAGTAAGTGTTCGCGCGTAATCGTCGACTCCACCGGCCCCGGACCAGGTCCGCGAAACTTGCGGCTCTCGCCGTTTGCCAGGACGACGAGCTTGCCCTGCCAATTTTGAAGGGTCTTGCCGTCGAGAAGGTTGACCATTGAAATCCGCTCGACGCCCCGCTGCACCAGGTATTCTTCGGTGTTGAGTTCGGTGTGCCGCAAGCATTGGCGTTCGGTTAGCTGCAGCGGCTTGGCCGCGGAGGTTTCGCTGCCTTCCCATGCGAGCTTGGTGCCGCGGAACTCGACTCCTTGGCCGAGCGTCAACGCGCTTGCATAAAGTGCGGCGGTGGGCACCGCAAACGCTCCCGTGCGAGAGCCGTCAGGTACGAACCACGGCATGCAATAGATCACCGGCGCGGCACTGAAACGAGCCGGTAGACCAAAGCGCGCCTCGGCTCGCGCGAAAAGCGGGTCCTCGCGGAAGGTCAGCGGCAGCTCACTGAGATCGAGATTGGCCGCCTCCGGGGAACGAATCAAGCTTTTGCTGGCAAGAAGATCGAGCTGATCGTTTTTCAGATCGCGCCGCGGATCGATGTCTAATCCCGAACCGACGACTCTGCCGTAGGACGCGATGCCCTCAGACAACGCGACGTCTTCGGGACCGTCCGGAGCGCCCGCCTGTGCCACCCGTTGAAACTGCAGCAACGACAAAACCCAAGGCTGCCCGGCGGCCGCCAGTTTTTCGAAAAGGCGCAGGTATTCCCGCCTCGGGATCGGCCAACCGAAGCGCTCGACGGTGCCGGCGTCGACTTCGACGACCACGACGCGACTGGACTGTTCTATATTCGGCGACCAGGGGCGCGTCAGTGGTTCGAGCAGGCCGAGCAAATAGAGTCCCCACTGGGTCGTTTGCTCCGCGCCGAAGACGGGCCACTGGCCTTGGCAAAGCAGGCCAACGGCGGCGAACGCAACGATCAGGGTCAGGCGGGCCCTCGACACTAAGCTTCCCTTTCGGACGGCGTAAATCTGCTGAGTTCATCGGCTAACGCCGTTCCGAGGCGAGCGATTAACTAATAACATTTTGTTATTATTGGATTTTATGTGGCAAGACTTGGGCGAATTCTACGGCACAACGGCACTGAAAGATTTGGGTCAAGACTCAATGCGAGCCGCGATATCTAAGCAACTAGCAGTTTTTACTCAACTAAACAGGATCTCTTGATCCCATTTAAGTGTTTACACCAACGGCCGATAGGCCATTGATAACCCGGCGCCCAGACCTAGAGATTCGAAGTCCTTTCAAGCGGGGATGCCAATGGCCGCGGCGAAGAACATGAGCTCTTACAAATATGTCTTCTTCTTATTCGTCGCGCTGATCGGCGCCAACTTGCCGTCAAACGTTGCTCGCGCCGACGGCAGCGTGCCGATGACGCTCACGGTTCAGGGCTACCTGACCGACTCCGCCGACGACGCCGTCAACGGCTCGACCGACTTTCAAGCGGACATCTACATTTACAGCACTTCCGTCTGGCGCACGCGCTACCGAATCACGGTCGTCGACGGCCAATTCACCATCGTTCTCGGTTCCGCGGGCCAAGGCGCGTCGGCGATCGATCCGAGCAACGGCGCCCCGCTGCCGGTTGCATCCGTGCGCCTGAACGAGTCGCTCTTTTCAGGTATCGACAACGCGAGCCCGGTGGAAGTCGGCATCTCGGTAAAACACGGAGCGGTCTTTGAAGAGGTCAAGCGCTATACCCTCGGGGTTTCGCCCTTTGCCGTGCGCGCCGCGAGCGTGGGCAATATCATGCCGCCGTCGATCGTCACCTATGATGCCAGCCGAAACATTCTGACGGGCAACGGCCAACCGATCATCGACAAGGACGGCAACTTCCTCGGCTCCGTTGCCGGCTTGTCTGGGGCTACGGGAGCGGTCGGCGCCACGGGCTCGGCAGGCTCGGCTGGACCGACGGGCGCACCCGGTCCCGCCGGTTCTTCCGGAGCTCCGGGCGCTCCTGGTGCGCCTGGCGGGGCAGGCACGAACGGAACCAACGGAACAAACGGCGCCCCTGGCCCCACGGGCCTCACCGGACCTACCGGTGCCCCCGGGACCGCGGGTACTGCGGGAAGCAACGGCGCGACTGGGTCGCCCGGACCGACCGGTTTGACGGGACCAACGGGAGCCGGCGGAGCAAGCGGAGCCACTGGCGCGACCGGCGCCACCGGCGGCGCGGGAACGAACGGAGCAAACGGAACCAACGGAGCAACTGGCGCACCGGGATCGCAAGGACCTACCGGACCCATGGGGGCGACGGGCACCTCAGGTACCATCGGCGCTAACGGCGCTACGGGCGGCAACGGGCCGACTGGCCCCAATGGTTCTATCGGCCCAACTGGCTCAGTTGGCGCGAACGGCGCCACCGGCGCGCCCGGTACCAACGGCTCGAACGGCGCAACGGGCGGTAACGGACCGACCGGCCCCGGCGGCAGCCAAGGTACCGCTGGCGTGTCTGGGCCGACGGGCGGCCTCGGACCCACCGGTCCGCAAGGCGCGCCAGGAACCGCGGGCTCGACCGGCGCGAGCGGCGTCGCCAGTGCCGCAGGTAGCGCCAACCAGCTTCAATACAATAACGGCAGCAACGCGATGGCGGCCAATGCCAACCTCGTCTGGTCGAGTTCGCAGTTAGGCGTCGGCACCAGCAGTCCAGTTGCTACCCTCGACGTCAACGGCACCGCTAGGCTGAAGTCCTACACGACCGAACCCTACACATGCGACGCCGCGCATGCCGGCGCGGCAGCGTTCAACTTCCAATATCACCTGTGCGTTTGCAACGGCTCGGCCTGGGCCTTCGTCGATCATCTCGACGCCGGTTGCTCTTGGAACACCGCCGGGCAGCCAACGGCCATTTACACGGGCAGCGGCACGGGTTTCAACCAGGGCTCGAACTTTCACATCTATACTTTCACGAACGGCAACCAAAGCTTTGTCGTGCCTGCTGGGGTCACGAGCATCACCGTCAAGGCTTGGGGTGCAGGCGGCGGGAGTCTCAACACGGCCGGAGGCGCGGGTGGATTTACAACTAGCTCCCTGACCGTGACTCCGGGCGAAACGTTAAACGTCATCGTCGGCGCCGCGGGCCTTGGCGGCCAACAAGGCAATTACGGGAACGCCAGCGGCGGCGGCAGGTCAGCCGTTCAAAGGTCGTCGGTGGATATTTTGACGGCCGGTGGTGGCGGCGGCGGCGCTTACGTTGGCACGGGCGCTGGCGGCGGCGGTGGCGGTCTCGTCGGAGGGTCGTGCTACAACTCGTCGACCAACCCGTATTGTGGCGGCGGGGGCACGCAAACCAACGGCGGCGCGCCTGGCACCGGCGGTCCGGCACTCGGCGCAGGCACGCAATATTTGGGTGGCATTAACGCCAGCTATGCCGGCAACAATTATGGCGGCGGCGGCGGCGGTGCCGGTGGCGGCGCCGGTGGCGGAGGGTATTACGGCGGCGGAGCCGGCGGAAACGGCGGCAGCGGCGGCCCGGCTGGCGGTGGCGGCTCCAGTTTTGGTCCGGTCGGCGCAGCGCTGACTGCGGCGACTGGGGCGACGGCGGTCGGCACGTCGGACTCGGACTATTCGGGCGGCGCGGGAATTGGGGGGGCGGCAAGCGGCGGCGCCAACGGCAACGCCGGAGGCAACGGCCTACTCGTCATCCGGTGGTGAGCCTAGTCCGAAACTTTGTAGAAGTTTGACGAGAAAAAAGGCCACTTTCGTGGGCTTTTTCAGATAAGTCTCATTTTCAATCGTCGGTGCTCGGTTGTTGTTCTTCTTGCACCGGCGGTTGTTGCTGCGCTTGCTCCTGCTCCTGCGCTTGCGGCTTCGTCTCGGAAGTATTCTCCGTCGGAGCTTCCTCCGCTGGTCGCAGGTTTCTCGCCTTCGGGCGCCGATTTTTCGGGTGTGGACCCGGGCTTTTCGCCGGCCGCCTCTGCCTCGGCTTTTCTCGTTGGCTCTTCAATCGTGCATGACGCCGGTGACAGTCCGAACGCGTCGACGGCGGGTTTTGACGGCCCCCCGCTCGGTGAGTTCCGCGAGTCCTTTGGACGTGCAGGTGGCGACGTCACTGGCGGTTTGCGCTTGCGGGACTAGCCTGGCGATGTCGTCGGCGGCCTAGCTTGCCAGCCGAGCCGGCTTGGCCGTTGAAGGCGCCGAGCAAATCTTGCCATCGGGCTGAACTACCAGCTGCGTGCCTTTGGAAAAGAGCTCGTTGATCGCAAGTCCACCGAACGCCGATCGCCGTGAGCCGATTCATAGAGGGGGTGGGGTCGCACGGCTTGCCCGGCGCAGTGTAGGAAAGATCGTACCCGCCGTGCTACTCGACGACTTTTTTCTCGGGTTCAGTGCCGTCGAGTGAAGGCGTCACAAAGGTACCGAAACTTCCTGGTACTAGCAGCGACGATCGTCTCGCTAACACCTCAATCGGGATAGGCCATCCAGTTGCATTGATCGCGAGCATCGAAGTCGGTCCAGCTAATGTCCAGCTCTGGGATAGAATCGGTCTCTGTTGATGCGCCGACAGTATAGTAGTTCTCCACTCCACTGGCCGACTCTTCTCGAATGTGTTTCACCGCCAGAAATTTGAGCGCACCCGGAGCAGCGACATCCTTGCTGCAATACATCAGAACTCCATTGCTCACGGAGAATTGACACTGCATTTCCGACTGAGTCGCGCCGCTGCCCGACGGATTGTCACTCGACCGTTGCTCCAGATGAACCGTAAAGGAGCCCGGTGAATCCTCGGTGACATTAAAATTGGCATGATAGCCGGTAGGAAAATTCATCTGGCATGACACCCTCGCTTCGGACGCGTTGGCGACGCTTGACGTGAACGCGATCAATGCACTGATCTGCAAAGCGACACTCAAAAACATGACTACTCCCTTGCTTTTCGTCCTCTTGAGGCAATCCTCAGCGAGAAACAGTGTGAAGCGTCAGTGTACCAAATATTCCTCACCCCCCCAAAAAATGCTCGCTGCGGCGGTGAAGCGTCCGCTTCTGGGAAACTGCGACCCTTTGGGGGGGCGCATATGGGTGTTTGTTACGACTTAACTCACTTGGCCACCGGACAAGCAATCAAGCGAAAATGACTGTGCCCTCAGTCGATTCGTTAACTTAACGGTCGCTTTGGACGGTTAGGCAGAGGCAGGCGGGAATTGCTTACCGGCCAATGGAATGCGCTTGAAGAACCCGAGTTGGACTACTCCCGTTTTGCGGCTCTCACTCA
>JAYWBY010000247.1:0-5587 GCA_043781115.1 Pseudomonadota bacterium | reverse complement strand
CGCCGACGATCGAGACTACGGACGTATTCGGCGAGATCGTGCCAGGAGTTACCGAGAGGGAAGTCGTGGAGTTCGTCGCCGTACCATTGATTTTTGCGCCCAGAGTCACGGCGGCGCCCGCAGCGTCCCCAGTTAGCGTGGCCGAGTAGGTACCGTCACCTTTGTCCGTGGCCACGATCGGGAAAGTCTGCGTGAAGCTGCTCGTCGTGCCGGTTTTGGTAAACACGACAGTGGCGCCGCCGGTGGTCAGAGCGTTCCCAGCTGCATCTTTGGCGCGGAGTTGGATTGTCACATTCGTGCCGGAGGCGTTGGTCGTCAGCCCGCCGACGATCGACACGACGGACGTAGAGGCGGAAATCGCCGTGACCGGCGCGCCGGTCATCTGGGCGATCTCAGTATAGGCAGTCTGGTTGCCGATGAGATCTCGGGCGACTACGTTGATGTCATAAGTCGTGTCGGAGTCGAGGCCGGTTAGATTGGTCGTCGTGACAGAGATGCCCTTGCTCATGGGAATCAAGCCGGACGCAGTGATTTCCGCGAGCGTGGCGAGGCTATCGGTTTTTGAGGCGTACACGTCGTAGAAGACCGTGCCTGAGTCGTCGGTCGCCGCTCCCCACGCCAAGCTGAGGTTGGTCAAGCCGGTGGACGGTACGGTTATGATCTTGCTGGCGACCACAGGCGCCTTGGTATCGCCGCCGGCGTTGCTGTCGGCTAGCGTCGTGTGCGACTTCCCATCAGCGCCAGTCGTGACGACGACCGTGCTTCCCCCGTCAGCCCCGCCGACGACTGGCTGAGTGCCCGAGACGACCAGCGGCGTGCCGACGTCCGTCAGGTCCGTCGAGTCGTCGCTGCTGCTCTTCTTGCGGCAACCTGCCAACGCTACGACGCTCAACGTTACGAGTAGTAACAAATTTTTTGACCGAATCATGGTCGCCTCGTTTTGGCGGATTGCCAGTCACTGCTTTTGAAACCAAACATCTTAAGGGCTTCAGGTTTATTAGCGGCCTCCTTGGGGAAAACTTGAGTCGCTCCAGACGAAACCCCGAAGTTTCGATACAACTTACTGATTTTACTAAGTTATATTGATATCCCGCGAAGGCTTCAGCCGAGCGGGATTTCTAGCGCCCAATGTGGTGGAGGGCATTCTTTGAGACGTCCGGCATTTCAGGCTTGGAGAGGTACATGGCGGGACCTGACCTTGGACTGCCTCGATTGGGTAGCGAAGCGTCTCGGAAAAGCGACAGGGCTCTCCCTCAACTCGTCCCTGAGATCTTTTACGGCCCGATATCTTGGCACGAATACTGAAATGAGAAAGCTTGGGACTCCCGTTCCCCTAAACTCGTTTCTTGGAAGGAACCACGATGTCCGCAACGACCGAACCGAAACGCGAAAAAAAGTACAGCCCGCTCCTGCACCACGTCTCCCAACCTTACGGCATGCTTGTGATCGGCGGCGTGCTGTTCACAGCGGCCTGGTTCTCTTGGAACTACTGGCTGGCCCTCTCCATCGTCCACTAGGGTTCGTCTTTCGGAGGCCCGCGAGTTGTGACAAGCTCGTAGGACCAATTCAGCCTCCGGGAGTCCTTCATGCAGCTCGCCGCCGCTCTATTCGGGCTTGTGCTCGCTTCCACCCCCGCGGCCGCCGGGCCCGGGGCGGATCGCGTGATCTGGGTGGGCTGGACGGACGACCTCTTCGTCAAGGCCCAGAAGGAGCATCGCCTGGTCCTGCTCGACCTCGAGGCCGTCTGGTGCCACTGGTGCCACGTCATGGACGAGGAAACGTACTCCGATCCAGGCGTCATCAAGGAAATCAGCGAGCACTTCATCGCCGTCAAGGTCGACCAGGACTCGCGCCCCGACCTGGCCAACCGTTACGAAGATTATGGCTGGCCCGCCACGATACTGTTCGCTCCGGACGGTAAGGAGTTGGCGAAGCGCTCCGGCTACATCGCCAAGGGGCCGTTTTTGACGACGCTGAAAGCCTTCGTCGCCGACCCCCATCCGGGCCCATCGGTCGCCACCGAGGCGACGCCGACTTTCAATGAGCACCCGGCTCTCGATCCGGCGCTGAAGAAGATCCTGTTGGCAAGCCACGACGACCTTTACGACGAGAAAGCAACCGGCTGGGCCACGGCGCTAAAATACCTCGAATGGCGCTCGACGGAATTCGCCATGACGCGCGCTTTCGCGGGCGATCAAAAGGAAGCTGCCCGGGCCCGCGCCACGCTCGCCAAGGAACGGCTCCTCGTCGATCCGGTTTGGGGAGGCGTGTATCAATACTCCGAGGGCGGCGTCTGGACCAAACCGCACTACGAAAAGATCATGCAATACCAGGCGGAAATCCTGCGCGTTTTCGCGTTGGCGTACAGCCAATGGCATGATCCAGCCGACATCCAAGCGGCCGAGTCCATCTTCAATTTCGTAAAAACTTTTCTGACGTCTCCTGACGGCGCCTTTTTCACGAGCATGGATGCCGACGCCAAACAAGGCGAGCATTCGGCGGGCTACTTCGCTCAGGGTGACGCCGGACGGCGACGCCGCGGCCTGCCACGCATCGACACCAGCAGTTACGCCCGGGAGAACGGCTGGATGATCCAAGCGCTTTGCCAACTCTACGCCGCCTCTGGCAACGCCGAAGCGCTGGCGGCGGCGGAGAAGGCGGCGGCCTGGATTTTGAAAAACAGAGCCTTGCCCGGCGGCGGCTTTCGACACGGAGACCGCGACTCGTCGGGGCCCTATTTGGGCGACACTTTGGCGATGGGCCGGGCGTTCTTGGGCCTGCATGCGGCCACCGCCAAGCGCGCCTATTTGGACCAAGCCGAAAAAGCCGCGGCCTTCATCGCCGCCAACTTTGCGCCGGTGCCAGGGAGCGCGGGATACCTAACGGCGAAGACGACCCCGGGTATGACCTATCCGCCAAAGCCGACGCGCGACGAAAACCTCGACCTCGCACGCTTCGCCAACCTTCTCTACAATTACACTGCCGAGAAATCCCACAAGCAGTTGGCTGACGACGCCCTGCGCTATTTCTCAACCAAAGCTATCGCCGAACGCCTGCCGACGGGGGGCGTCCTGCTTGCCGAAGGGGAGCTTGGCCAAGAGCCGACGCACGTCACCATAGTGGGCCCGAAGACGGATGAGGCGGCGAAGGCGCTTTATGCCGAGGCGTTGAAGTATCCTCTCGCCTACAGACGTCTAGAATGGTTCGACGCAACCGAGGGGCCGCTTCGTCGCACCGACGTGAATTACCCGACGCTGAAAGTCGCCGCGGCCTTCGTTTGCACGGGCGTTCGCTGTTCGGTGCCGATCACCAAGCCGACAGAACTGCTGACCAAAATCGCAAAATTGACGACGACTCCAAGTCCAAAATAGCCATTTATCCGGGGGGGACCCCGCTCTGCCGATAGGCCTGGTGGAGGAATCCCCATGGTCAACCTCTGGCTGCCGAAGTTCAAGTTCGACGCCAAGGTTCCGCTAGTCGACGCCCTGAAGTCGCTCGGCATCAAACGCGCCTTCGCCGGAGGCGCCGAACCCTCAGTAGGAGCAGACCCACCCGCGCGGCGTGCAACCCACGCCACCGCTAGCGCGGCACGCCCGATTGGCTTGCGCGAGCGCCCGCTGTTTGGTGTCCGCGTAGGCCCAACCTAGGCGCGTGTCGCCAGGGCTCGTCGACAAAGCGGCGCAGCCGTTGCTGACCCATACGACGGGCTGACAATCCGCGGCCGCGCAATGGCTGAGCGCCGCGGCGGAAGCCGCATCAATCGATGACTCGCCCCAAGCGAAGCCGCCGAGGCCCGCCGTCGACGAATAGGCCAAGACGCCGAAAGTTGCCGCCGGGTAGTTTTGGTAACCGTAGCCATATTGATACGGGTAGTTCCAATAGCCGACAGGCCAGGCGAAATAATTGAAGTAGCCGTAGCCGTAGGGGATCCCGTCCCAATAGCCGCTGTAAAAGAACGGCGCGTCGGCCTTGGCAGTTTTGGGGCTCAGGCCAAAGGCCAAAGCCAGCGCGGCCAGGCCGAGAAGTAGCGTGGGTAGACGTTTCATAGTGTTCCTCGGTGAAGTGAGATCTGCCGGAGTCGGTGCCTAAAAAGCAATTTCGGTGCCAGGACAGCTCCCAGGGCATGTCGCTTTCGCGTCCAACGCCACAGAAAGCCGTTTTCACGTCCAAACCATAGTCTTGGCCAATGACCGTGACAGTGCCAAGCTATCACCCCGTGATCAAAGGCTTTTCAGTGCATAGGCCGTGGTCGTAAACTGGCCGGCCAAGCCTTCCTTTCATCACTGGCTTACGCCATAATCCGTCGCGGCACGGGCGTTGCAAAGTAAGTCCCGTCCTCGAAACGACCCAATCCAGTCGTTAGCGACTTCAACCCATACATGGAGTTCAAGATGAAAACGGTTTCTCTCCTCGCCCTAGCGGCCACCCTGTCTCTCGCGGCTTGCGGCACCTCGAAAACGGCAAGCAGCACAAACGGCTTCCCCGGCTTCACCGCCAACCCGATCATCCTCGTCCAAGACGATGCTTTGTCCTTCGCGCGGGACTTGCGCCCCGTCGATGGCGACCTCGTCGAAGTGAAACTGGCGAAAGACGCTGACGGCAAATACACCGCGAGCCTGCGCACCGCCTTCTACGACCGCATCAACGGCAAAGCCATCGACGAAACGAACGAGCTGGCCTCGGGCCTCACCTGCCTTCTGACCCGCGGCGACTACTCGTGCTCAGTCGATAAACGCCCGGTCGACGGCGCCTTGACCGTCTTGTCGATCGCCCAAGGCGAAGAAGGCATGACCGCGAAACTCACGTCGACTTTCGTAAACCGCCAAACGGGTGAAAACGAAGTCAGCGTCAAAGAACTCGGCGAAGGCCTGAAAGCCCAGCAATAATTCGTAGACCTTGCGATATCCTCAGAATTGGCCGTCCCCAAGGAAGGGGGCGGCCAATTGCTTTAGTCGCGTCGCCAAACGACCGAATGAGGGGCATGCAACAATCCTCCTCAAAACTAGCACTACTAAAGGCTTTTTGTTGGCTTTCCGCCGGCCTCTATCCAGCCTGGAGCCTGTTCATGGGGTTGGCGCTGCCGGGCGAATACGATTCCCCCCTCGGGCGGTCGGCGATCGGCGCGGCCTTCGTAGTTTTGGCCGTGGCGTCGTCCCGTTCGGCATGGATCGCGCGCCACTTCGAAGTCATCGTTTACGGCTTCTTCTATCTCGTGGCCGCGCACTTCTGGTTCTTGGTCTACAAAGCCAACTTGTCGATCGTCTACCTGGTCGGCTCGCTGATCGTCGCGGTTTGCTACAATTTGGCGATCGACCGTTTCCGCCCGATCGTCGGCTACTCCCTGCTCCTGGTCGGCCTTTCCGTTGTCGTGAGCATCGCGACCTCGGCGCCGCTCGAAAACAAGCTCATGCTGCTAGCCGGCATCGTCACGGTGCAAGTGACGACTTTGTCGAGCGCGACTCTCCGGCTAAAAGTTCTCGAATCGTTGGAGAAAGAGCGCCTGCAGACGATGATGCTGAAGCAAACGCTGCTCGAACGCGACCTCGAATCGGCGGAGGCCGTGCAAAAGACCCTGCTAATCGAAGAC
>JAYWBY010000246.1:0-14691 GCA_043781115.1 Pseudomonadota bacterium | reverse complement strand
CGTTGCTTTTCACCGAGCCGAGGGCGCAGAAGCCGCGCTGGTCGGTCGTTTGGCGAAAGGCTTTGGTCAACGCCTCGACCTCGATCGGATCGCCGAGCGGCGTTGCCGTACCGTGGGCTTCGACGTAACTGATCGACGCGGCATCGACGCCAGCGTCCGCCAAGGCGTTGGCAATGACTTCGGCTTGCCCGTCGATACTTGGGGCGGTAAAGCTGGCTTTGTCGGCACCGTCGTTGTTGATCGCGGTGCCGATGATGACGGCGAGGATGTTGTCGCCGTCAGCGATGGCATCGCTTAGGCGCTTCAGCAATACGGCGCCGACGCCGTCGGAAAAGACCGTCCCTTGCGCCGCGGCGTCGAAGCTCCGGGTGTGGCCGTCGGGGGAGAGCATTCCACCTTCTTGGTAGAGATAGCCGCTGGCCAACGGCGCCGTGCTGGAGCTACCGCCGGCCAAGGCCAGCTGGCATTCACCGAGACGCAGGGCTTGCACCGCCAGGTGAACCGCGACGAGCGACGTCGAGCAAGCCGTTTGAACGTTTACGGCCGGACCCTTCAGGTTCATGCGGTGCATGACGCGCGTCGTCAGGTAGTCTTTTTCATTGGCGACCATGACTTGGAAGGCGCCGGCGCGGTCGATGAGACCCGGGCTCGGCCGCACGACTTCCGGGAAAAAGGTGTTCGTGCCGGTCCCTGCGTAAACGCCAATACGCCCCTCATAGGATTCGGCGGTGTAGCCTGCGTCCTCAAGGGTAGCCCAACAGATTTCGAGGAACTGCCGGTGCTGAGGGTCCATAACCTCGGCTTCGCGCGCGGCAATTCCGAAGAATGCCGCGTCGAAGTGGTCGCCGTCGCGAATGATGCCGCGGGCCTTGACGTAAGTGGAGCTCCGGCGCAGTTCGTTCGAGATGCTAGGGTCCAGCGTCTGATCATTGAAGAATTGGATGGACTCTTTGCCGCCCGCGAGGTTCCGCCAGAATTCCTCGGGCGTGTCCGCGCCCGGAAAGCGGCAGGCCATACCAATGACGGCGATCTTCTCGTTCAAGGCGGTGCTGCGGCGCCGGCTGGGAGCGTCCGCTTCGGGCCGTTTGGTCCAAACTTCGCGGGGGCCGTCGCTCCCCGAAGCATAAAACTTGGCGAGGCCGGCGATAGTCGGGAACTGGAAGAGCTTCAACACTGGAATGACGTAGCCGTGGTCGAGTTTAAGTTTCTGAATCATGCGCACGGCGAGTAAGGAGTTGCCGCCGAGCTCGAAGAAGTTGTCGTCGACGCCGACTCTTTCGACCTTGAGCAAGGTCGCCCAGAGCGCGGCGAGCTCCTTTTCGATGCCTCGGCGCGGGGCCTGATAGGCGGTGGGAGCCGCTACCGCCGGAGCCGGCAAAGCCTTCCGGTCGACTTTGCCGTTGGCATTCAGGGGTATGCTGGGGACGGCCAAGAGATGGTTCGGCACCATGTGACTGGGGAGCTTCGCGGCCATCAGCGCTCGCAGTTCCGACGGCGTGACGGCGGCACTAGACTTCGTCGTGTAGTAGACCACGAGCCGGACGTCGCCGGGAAAGTCTTCGCGGGCCATCGCCACGGCTTTTTCGACGGCGGGCGAGAGCAGTAGCGCCGCCTCGACGTCGCCGAGCTCGATGCGGAAGCCGCGAATTTTGACTTGATCGTCGTTTCGGCCCAAATATTCGACGTGGCCGTCCTCGGCGAAGCGGGCCAAGTCGCCCGTCTTGTACATCCGCCCGCCGCAGGCGTCGTTGAACGGGTCCTTGACGAAACGCTCGGCGGTGAGTTCGGGACGTTGCCAATAGCCCCGCGCCACGCCAGCGCCTCCGATATATAACTCGCCCGGGAATCCCAGGGGGACCGGCTCCAAAAGTTCGTCGAGGATATATACGAAGGTGTTGTGAATAGGCAAACCGACGAAAATCGGACGCTCGAAGTCGTCGACTTGGTAATAGGTCGCGATCACCGTGATTTCCGTCGGTCCGTAGCCATTCCAAAGGCTTTTGCCGAGGTCGCGCAGCACTCTTGCCAAAGGCTTCGGCAGCGCTTCGCCGGCGGCGATGATCCGCAACTCCTTTGAACCCTGCCAACCCGAGTCGAGCAGGATCCGCCACGTCGACGGCGTCGCCAACATGTTGGTGACGCGATGCTTCGCCAAGAGGTCGGCCACCAGGCCGCCGTCGAGCGACGCTTCGCGGGGCGCGAGCACCAAAGTTCCGCCGAAAGCAAAATTCAAAAAGAGGTCGGGGACGACGATGTCGAACGATATCGTGTTGGCCGACAGCGTGACTTCGTCGTCTTTGAAGTCTAGGGTCACTTTCGTGGCATGGAGAAAGTTGACGACGGTCCGGTGCGGCACCAAGACACCTTTCGGTCGACCCGTCGACCCAGAGGTATATATCATGTAGGCTAGGTCGTTTGGCCCGGCGTCTTGCTCCGGATTCGGAGAAAGGGGCAAGGGCGATTCCGCGCCGATGACCTCCTTGTCGCGCTCGACGTCGATGATCTGGGCGTGATGACGAGGCAAAGACTCGGCGATGGTGGACGACGTTACGAGGAAGCTTAAGTCGGCGTCGGCAAGCATGCCGGCCAAGCGTTCCGTGGGGTAGTGCGGGTCGAGTGGCACGTAGGCGCCGCCGGCTTTGAGGATGGCGTAAACGGCGAGAATCATGTCGGCGCCGCGGTCGAGGCAAAGGCCGACTAGTGTTTCGCGTCCGACCCCGAGTTGGCGAAGGCGCCGAGCCAGGCGGTTCGCTTCTGCTTCAAATCCTTGGTAGCTCAAGGTCATGTCGCCGAAGACTAGAGCCGTCGCCAGCGGCGTCCTCAGGACCTGCGCTTCGAAGAGGCCGTGCAGCGTGTCACGCATCGGAAAATCGGCGGCCGTGCGATTGAAGTCTTCAACTACCTGACGCCGCTCGGCACTCGAAATGAGCTTGAGTTTGCCTAGCGCGGTGCTCGGTTGTTCGACGGTCGCCGCGAGCAAGAGTGCGTATTGGCCGAGCAGACGTTCGATCGTGGCAGGATCGAAAAGTTCGGAGGCGTAGTCGATCGCCAAGACCACTTGGCTTTCGCCGACGGCGGCGCGCAACCGGAGGTCGAGATCCAAAGCGGGCTGACGCAGCGAAACTTCGACACAGCGGAGGCCGGCGAACGAGCCGGCCACGGGCGCGCGGCGGAAGCAGTAGCCCGCGCGGGCCCCAGGCGACGAAGGCTTGTCCTCCGCGGCCGCGTGCCGCGCCTCGGCGATCTCGCGAGCAAAAACGGCGAAGGGTTTGCCGGTTTCGGGCGACGCCCCGACGCAATGCGCGGGTTCTACGTCGACTAGCAGTTCATTTTGGCGGCCATAGCGGAAGAGCAACGTAAACCAGGTAGCCAGCAGCCAATCGTCCAGCGTCAGCTCGAGGCGGCTCAGCTTGCCCGAAGCGTGGGCAAGGACTTCGCCGTCAAGGATAAGCACGGCGTGGCCGGCCACCGTAGGCGGGCTGGCGGGGCGAGCGCGATCGGGAAAGATTCCCAGGTCGGAAGCGGCCGCGGCGTGCGGCCTTTTCCCGGCGTACTTTCCGACCAAGGTCAATAACTTCGGCAACGCCGCTTCTTCGCCCGGACGACCGATTTTCTGGGAGTAAGCGCGCGCCCATGCCGGCATGAGCCTCTCGCAGGCCGCTTCGCCGAAAAGCGTCGCCGGGGCCGCGAGCGTCAAGAAATGGCGCTCTGGCCCGTGGCGGGTTAAGCGAACGAGGAGTTTCCCTGCCCTGTCGGGGCCGTTTTCTTCAGCGTCCGCTTCGACGAGACGCGCCATGATCGCGACGCTGGTAAGGGGACGATGCGGCAACTCGTCAGCGGCGAACCAAAGGGGTGGGCCCTTCTCAGACGCTAGGCATTCTGCCAACGCCGAACGCAGCGCCGCTTGATCGACGCGCCCCGTCAGCTCGAAGGCAAAGAGCCTTCTCGCGGTCATGGAGTCCGGAGAGTTCATGTATTGAGGAGGTCTCGAGTGGTTCGGGGAGCCCCGAATGAGAGCGCGGCTGGCGAAACGATTGCTTTGATTTCATTGTAACAAATGGCTTTGCTCAGTGTCCACGCTTAGCCCCCGCCACGAACTTTTGAATGATTGGAAAAATGGCGGCGCTTTCGTGGGCGTCATGCACGATTGAAGCGTGGGTGGCCGTCGCGGCAACGTGGAGCTCGGACTTACTCGAAAGCCCGAGCATTTCTCGATGCATCGCTTGGGTTGCTTTCGTAGCTTCGTCGTGCGGTTGAGCGGCGCTGAAAATTGCTAGCGGCAAGGCACCGAACCCACTGATCTTTCGCGCCTGATTTTTGGTTTCTTCCAAGGCGTCGGCTTCGGCGGCCACGCCTGCCAAATGCCCGCCGGAGCGGTTGAGCTCGTCGACCTCTTCGACGACGTTCTTCGGGAGCCCTTCGGCGAAGCCGCGATAGGGACCCGTCATGCGCGCGAACGAGAGGCGCGCGGGCCACTTCATGAGGTTCAGGTGCGCCAGGAACCTTTGGTCGGCGGCCGTTGCCGTCGCGGGTTGCCGCTCATATTCGTCGACGTGCATCGGTTCGAGCAGAACCAGGCCCGCGACCTCGTTCGGGTAAGCGTCAGCGAAGAGTTCGGCGTAGAAGCTGCCGATCGAATGAGCGACGAGGACGTAAGGCGGTCGCGCTCCGGCGGCCGCCAAGATCAAGTGCAGGTTGCGCGCAATGGTCCTTCCGTCCTGCCCGCCGGGCAGGGCGTCGCTGAACCCCGTCCCTGGGCGGTCGTACGCGAAGGTCGAGACGGTCGGCGCGAGCAGCCTTTGGAGATGGAGCCAATCGGAAGCGACGTCGAAAAGACCCGCCTCGAACACCACGGTTGCCGGCCCGCCGGCCGCCGTGCGGTGGATGTGAATTTCTTGGCCGTCCACGTTGACGAAATCCAACGGCGCCGTGAACTTTTGGCGAGCTTCCCTGTGCCTCAACCAATCCCAAGAAAACGCGACGAAGGTAAGGATCGCGATGGCCGCTAGACCGTTCAGCACGTCGCTAAGTTTGTTCCCGATCTTCACGTCGACGGACCCCTTCGCCATTATAGGGTATCCGAGCGACATAATGGGATAAGATAGGGGCACTACAGGAGTTCTCCTTGCCGCTCGGAACGCCAGCCTCGCTCCGCCGACGCCTGACGATCTGCGCCTTCCTCGGGGTAGCGGCGCCGGCGAATCGCGGCTTGGCGGCTGGCGCCTCCTCCGAAGCGCAAGTCTCGCTAGGCGCTCAACGCTTGGACCAAACGGCGACCGGAATCCCGGGCGTCGAGAAGCAACATGGCGAGTTCGGTGTCATGAACGCAAACGTCAAACATTCCGCCCAAAACGGCCCATATACGCTTGGCGTCGCCGTCGGCGGCAGCGCCGGCCGCACGCCGATGGGTGACGAACGTTTTGCCGGTGCGACGCTGACCCCGGAGCTCGCCTACGAAGGACCGCGGCAAACGCACCACTTGAAGTTCGGCGCCGCGCGTTCCTTCGATTCCCTCGGGCTCGCGCACGATTCGCTGCGCGACCAGCTGGACGGGGCGTCGCTGACTGAAACGGAAAAGCAGCGCTCGACTTTGGTGCGCGTCGGCACCGACCACTATTTCGCTTTGACCGAGCGCTACTCGTTGGTGCTCTACCTGTCCGCAAGCCATCTGGACCGCGAGATCATCACGAAGACCTACTTCGGAGGAGGCTACGTCGAACGCGACATGAGTCCGGACTGGCGGCTCAGAGTCGGCGGCAGTTCGCTTAGGGTGCTCTACGACCGAAGCGAAGTTCGCTCGACCGGCCCCGAGCTCGCGAGCATCACGGATTTTAGTCCAGCTTGGCAGCTGACGTTGAAGCTCGGCCTCCGCCATTTGCGCGACTCGGGGGGCAAGACCGAGGCCTCGAGCGGCGGCGCCAGTCTCCGCTACGAGCGCGGCGACGCCACGATGACGGCCGGATTTGACCGGCAAGTGAGCAGCCAAAACGTCGGCCCAGCGTTGACGGCAAACGACACCTCGGCGGCGGCTTTTGCCTTGCCGCTAGAGGGAGAGATGGTGCTCGAAGGCCAGATCGACGAGCGGCGCGACGTTTGGTTGAGTGGCCCAGACGAAGGCTCAAGGGCGGAAACGACGACGGAGGAGCTTCGGTACGTCCTGGGTTTCGGCGGCTCGTCGCTATGGCGTCCGGGGCGTTCGCGCTCCAACGTCGTGTTCGCGGCCCGCCAAGAGGATTTGCGCGTTCAATCCGGGTCTACGGCGAGCCGGCACGCGCTGAGCGCCGCTTTCGAGAGGTACTTTTGACGAACGAGGCTCCATCGCCGCTCGACGCGGGCGGACTCCGGCGCTCGGCGGCGAGCAACGCCTTCAAGCTCGGCTTGTCGATGGCCGGCGTCTTGATCCTAGGCCTTTTCATGCGCGCCTACATGCCGCGGAATCTTGGCGCCGAGCTGATGGGGCAATTTTACTTCGCCGAATCCTTTCCTCAAATGTTCTTCGCGCTGCTGACGCTCGGGATCTTTGCCTACATCCAGCGCAACATCCCCGGCAACCCGAAGCACGCCGGCGACATCCTCTTCACCTTGATGGTCTTCGAGACCGGGTTCGCCGTGGTGATCCTGGTCGCCATGGAAATCGCACTGGCGTTGCTCGGCCACGGCTATCGGATGCTTTTTCTGGTCGGCATGATGGGGCTCTACACGGCGGCAGGCAACCTCACGAAGATGATTCTGAAGCCCCTCCTCTTATCGCTCGAGTCGGTGAACCTCGTTTCGGTCATGGATGTCGCGTCCAAGCTGGTGCAAGTCGTTTTGATCGTCTTGGTCCTCTGGGAAACGTCGAGCCTCGTCCTCGTGGTGGCGGTGTTCGCTGGCGTCGAGGTCGCGACGACGCTGACGCTGCTCGCGGCCGCGGGACGCCGCGGCATATTGATCCGGGACTTCCGTCCAAGTCTGCTGAAAGTCATGCTGACGGCGAGCCTGCCGTTCTTCCTGATGAATGTCTTCCTGATGATCTACAACAACATCGATCAGACCCTGCTCGCGAGCCTCGTCAACGACGTCGAAGTTGGGCTGTACGGGGCCGCGGCCCGCTTGAAGGGCATCTTCTTGATGATCGTCCCGATCTTGAATCTCGGGATCTTCCCTGTGATGTCTCGGACGTTCAAGGAGCAACCGGAGCACTACCTCGGCTTGGCGCGCGACGTCTTGCGTTGCATCCTTTTCCTGTCGCTGCCCTTGGTCTTGGCCATGATGGTGTTCGCCGACGTCATCGTCGCCATTCTCTACGGCCCTGAATTCGTGGCTTCAGCAAGGATCACTTGCTGGCTCGCGCCCGTTCTGGTCATGACCTACTTCAACGTCTTTGCCGCCACGCATCTATCGTTGACGACGAACGGCGTGCGCATGGCCGGCGTCATCTTCAGTTCGGGCTTGATCAACGTCGGGCTGAACTTCCTGCTAATTCCTTACGGAGTCCACGCGTGGGGCGTCGGCGGCGGCGGGCTCGGTTCGGCCCTGGCTTCTCTCCTAGGAGAAGTCTTTTGTTGCGCCGGCTTGATCTGGTGTTCGCCGATGAAGCTGATGAATGGGCGGCTGACGAGGGCCTTGCTGGCCATCCTGTTGCCGAGTCCCATCTTGATTTTTGGCTTCGACCAAGTGATGCAAATTCCGCTAGTCTGGCGCATGGTCGGCTTTGCCATCGGGGTACCGCTATTTTGCTTCGGGTCGCGGCTCCTGACTCTCAAGGAAGCCAAGGCCTTCGTGCTCATGCTGTTTGGCAAGAGGAGATCTTTGACGTGATAGGTCCTGGCAAACGGATTCTCTGCGTCGACGACGAACCCGCGATCGTCGAATATCTCCTATATACGCTGGCCCGTGCCGGCTTTCAGGTGGAGGGCACCGATGGCGGCTGGCCCGCTCTCGAACTGATCAAATCCAAGAAGTTCGACTTGGTCGTCACTGACGTGCGGATGCTCAAGGGCGACGGCATCGAACTGCTCGAGAACATCCAGGCCTTGCCCGTCGGGCGCCCGGAGGTCGTGATCGTATCCGCCTTCGTCGACGTGTCGACGGCCGACATCCTCGACCGGGGCGCCGTCGGCCTGCTGCAGAAGCCGATCGTCTTGGATCAAGTCGAAAAGACGCTGGCGAAGGCGCTTACGCCCGCCGCCGAACGCTGGACCCTCGACGCGTCGACGAGCGCGGTGTCGTCTCACGTGACGGTGGCCCTACCGAGCTGGGCTGGAGCCCTTGCCGACGGCACCATCGGCCTCGGCAGTGGCGGGCTGTTCGTGTCGTATGGGGAGCCGACCGCGCCGGTCGACCATAATCTCGCCTTTGAGCTGGAGTTCGCTTCGGGCGCCCCGAAAATCTTGAGAGGCACGGGCACCATCCGGTGGGCTCGGTCGCTCAATCGCCACGGTTTCCTGCCTGGCCTCGGTTTGGAAATCCTGACGCTAGAACCCGAATCGCGGGCCTTTTTGCTAAGGGAAATCGCGGGACGCGCACCGCGGCCCTTCGTGCCGATCGGCCTTGGACGAGCGAACCGGAATGGGTGAGCGCCTGAAGATCGGGCGTTTGGAGGTCGACGTCATCGACTTCGCCGGCGCCTTGGACCGCATCCTCGCCTTGGCTCGTCAACCGGAGTCGGCTTACGTCGTGACGCCGAACGCCGATCACGTCGTGCGCGGGGAAACGGACGACAATTACGTCCGAATCTGCAATGGAGCGAATTTGGTCTGCGCCGACGGCATGCCGCTGGTATGGGCCTCGCGCTTTCTCGAACACCGGCTGCCGGAGCGCATTTCAGGCGCCGACTTGCTGCCGGCTCTGTGCGCCGGCGCGGCCCGCCTCGGCTTGCCGGTCTTTTTCTTGGGCGGTGCTCCAAAAGAGGCGGACAAAGCCGCTGCCTTGCTCCAAGCGACCTATCCGGGACTGCTGGTGGCGGGGACCTGTTGCCCGCCCTTCGGCTTCGAACTCGACGACCTCGAATCCGAGCGCATCGCTCTCCTCATCAAGAAATCACACGCACGCCTCATTTTCGTCGGCGTCGGCAGTCCGAAGCAAGAACTCTGGATCGACCGGTGGAGGCAGAAGGTCGGCGCCGGCGTTTTTCTCGGCATCGGCATGGCCATCGCTTTCGCCGCGGGGAACCGCCGCCGCGCCCCGCATCTCATGCAGCGCACCGGCACGGAGTGGCTCTTCCGCTTGGCCCAGGAGCCGCGCCGTCTGACCGGTCGCTATCTGCGCGACGTCGGCTTTTTCGCCATTGCTTGGCGTCACCGCAAGCGTTGAGCCAAGGGGCGCTTTTTCCTGGACCGAACGGCAAAGTATTCGATATCGTGAAGAAAACCTCTAGCGGCAGGATTCATGCGGCGCTTCGGGGCTACTTTGCTGATGCTGACCTCGCTGGCTCTCTCCGCCAGAGCCCTAGCCGCGCCCGCCGCTTGCACCGTCGATGAATTGAACAGGTTCGTCGCGGCGGCTCAAACCCTGGCCAAAGCCGCGGTGACCGACGGCGACCGTCTCATTCATTGTCCCCTTTTGAAAGACCGCGTGGTGCAGTGGCAAGCCTTTTTGCTGGCGGGAACCGGCCAAAAAGCGGCGAGCCTCCGTCTCGACGACCCAGCTCCCGGCAAACTCCTGGGCATGAGCCGCGACGCGGTGCTCGCGCGCGCCCGGTCCGGCAATTTTCGCGATTTGAGGACGCGCATCGATGACCAGGAGCCCGGTTTCGCCACCGCGCCCGACGCGCAACTGGTGCTCGCCCGCGTCCTGACGCGCAAAGGCAACTTCGCCGCCGGTCGCGAGGCTTTTCTCGCCTATCTGCGACTGAAGCCTGACGATGATGACGTGGAGGCCGAGTACCTCTACTCGTTCATTTGGGAGGGTAACTACACCGAAGCGGAATCCCGCTTTGCTGCGATCGCTCGCTATCCGATGCAACCGGCCCTGGCGCAAGCCGTCGGGCGAGGGAAGACGCTGATCGCGCAACATCCCGCTCCTCCTGGTTCAACCCAACGCCAGGCGCGCACGGCTGCTGGTACTTATCACGCGGCTCTCGGCGCTTTTCACATTTCGCACCTCTATCAGCGACGCACCGCGGAAGCGTCGTACCAAAATCTCCTCGATCTGCGTTTGGCCGCGCACACGATCGACGTCGACAGCATCGACCGCTTCAAGACGCAAAGCACGGAAGTCGTCGCCGGTGGCCGCGGCACGGTCGGCGGCAGTTTGCTGTTGAAAGGCCACGCCGGTTACTACTCGGCCGGTTCTGACCACTATTTCGGCGACGCTGGCGTCGGTTTGGCCATCCTCCCCGACCTGGTCGTCGAGACCGGCGCCTACCGGCAGCCCTTGACGCTGCTGATGCCACTGGTCGAGGCCGAGCAGGATTTGATGCGCGACGCGATCTACTACGGAGCGCGCTACGGCCGCTACGTCGAGCTCCATCTCGAGATCCAAAAGGAAAAGGACTTCGCGAGCCACGAAAATCACACGTTGATCGGCCGTGTGCCGGTTCATCAAGGCGACGGAGGCAACAACGAAGTCTGGCTGCGGTTGCCGCTCAGTTTGGAAGTCTTTCCCCGGCCGAGCCCCAACTACGACGCGCCTTCCCGGACGATGAGCTTAGGCCTCGGAGGAGAAGTGCAGCGCGACTTCGCCTCGCGCTGGAAGGTCGCCTTTCAGCTCGACTACAACTTGGCGTTCGTCACGGCGCGCGCCGCTGGCACGGCAACGAAGCGCGCCGGCTACGTTGCCGCCGAGCTTTCCGCCGCCGTGCCGCTCGACGAATCATGGAAGCTCACCGCCGAGGGCCGCTATTTCAAAGCCGACGAGCAAGATCAGTTGGTTACGAAGAACCGGCTGAGCGGACTCGCGTTCGGTTTGAGCTTCGCCGACGCCTCGGCGGCTCGCTAGAATCGCCTTGTCGGTCGGCGGGACTTTGCTACTCTCGATCTGAATCTCTCGAAACCTTACGCGAGTTCCCGATGTCGATTCCGCCGCGCCTCCTCCTTTTCGCCGCCCTGGCCTTCTTCGGGTTGGCCTGGGTTCAGCGGCAATTGCGGGGCTGGCGCTTCGTACGCGTCGAGCGCGCGTTCTGGGCGCGCTTTAGCCGACTGTCGCTCCCTGAGAAACGACTAGCGTTGAGCGTCGCCGAAGGTCGTCCCGGCGCTCTCGAAGAAGCCGAGCTCAGCTCCGAAGTCGTCGACGGGCGCTTCAGTCAGTTGCTTGAAGCCCGTTGGCTGACGATGCGCCGTCAAAGACGGCACGACTTCGTCCAACTCGAAGCCGATCTCTTGGGAGTCAGTACGCGCCGTCAGCCGTAAGAACGGCGCCGACGGTCTTCAGCAAGAGTTTGGCGTCGAGGGCCAAGCTCCAGTTGTCGATGTACTCGAGGTCCATGCGCATCCACTCGTCGAAGGTGACGCGGCTGCGGCCACTCGTTTGCCAGATGCAGGTGAGGCCTGGCGTGACGGCCAGCCGACGGAGTTGCCAGGGTTCATATTGCACGACTTCCGACGGCACGGGCGGCCGCGGGCCGACGACGCTCATGTCGCCGTTCAGCACGCTGAAGAGTTGCGGCAGCTCGTCGAGGCTGTACATGCGAAGGAACCGCCCCACTCTCGTGATGCGCGGATCGTATTGAATCTTGAAGATCGGCCCCGACTTCTCGTTCTGGGCAGCGAGATTGCCCTTCAAGGCTTCGGCGTCGGTGACCATGCTCCGAAACTTGTAGAAGCGGAAGAGTCTGCCGCCCTTGCCGACGCGCACTTGGCTGAAGAGCACCGGCCCTTCGCTCGACCATTTCACGGCCAACGCCACGGCAAGGAGCACCGGCGCGAACAAGAAGATAAAAAGGAGCGCCAAAGCGACGTCCATCGAGCGTTTGCCGAGCCGTGCCGCGAGCGGCAGCACGACCGGGTCTATCTGGTGCCGCAAGACGGTCATGATGCGTAACTCATCGTGACTTCTTGGGACCTGAGGTTTTTTCGCGAATCGGGGTCCGGACGAAAGCTCGACCGGATCAGATTGGCTGATCGACTTCATAACTCCACTTCCGCTTAAGACACTCCGCCACCACGACTCGCCTAGAGCAACCATCATACCGTCCGAGGGTCATTCATAAGCGGAATCACAGGGCCACGGAACCTAAAGGGAAAAGCGCATTTGCGCTAGCGCATAAATGAAATTTCGCGCCTTTTGGACTGTCAAAAGTTTTGACGCCAGGTCACGGAGTCCACAAATCCTGCGGGGCCTCGGCACGTTCGCCGGTGCTCGTCTTTAACCATTTGTAATACTTAGGAAAATTAAATTCCGACAAAGACGTTGAACTGAGCCAGTGATGTTGGGTATGCAGAAATCAGGACTTAATCGAAATCAGTAGGGCTCGAATGATCATGGAAGTGTTCGTCGAAAAGCGCGCGACCAAGCTCTTGGCCAAAGGCCGGGCGGCGGTGCAAAGCGGCGATTACATTACGGCGCTCCATGAATTCAAGGCCGCGGCTTATGTCCAGAAGACGCCGGCCGCCTTGACCAACTGGGGCACGATGGAGCATTGCCTTGGCGACACCCAGCGCGCCATGGAACTCTGCCGCGAAGCGATCAGCATGGACCCCGAGTGCGGCAGTGCTTACAACGACATCGGCTTCTACCTGGTCGCCTTGGGCCGGGCCGACGACGCCATTCCGTGGTTCAAGAAGGCGATCGTCACGAAGAACCTCGAAGAACCGCGCCACATTCCGTGGATAAACCTCGGCAAGCTCTACCTCGAGCGCAAGGAATTCCACGAGGCGTTGCACCACTTCGACGAGGCTTTGCGCCTCGATCCGAGCAACAACGAGGCCCGCGATCTGGCGCAGTCGATCCGCGACCGGATGCAATAACCTTCCGTTCCTTATTTCCGAGATTCCTCTTTCTTTGAAAAAAAAGGGGTACGGGCTTGCGACGTTACATCGCGGTGACCTGCGCATCCGATTTTTTCAAAGAAAGAGGAATCTCTGAAGTAGGGAACGGCCGGCCTGAGGCTTGACCAATACGTCGCCGATGGCCTATAGAATTAGCGGAATTTAGCCACGCAATCAGGAATTTCCCGATGTCCCTTCGCCTGACGCAGCGCCTACTCATAGTCACCCTCGTGGCCCTCTCCGCCGGCCGCGCGTTCGCTGTTGGCGTCGCCGCCGACAAGGCCCGCTACTACGTTCCGGAAGTGCCCGCCGACGTCGGCGCCGTCGACTTTTACCTCCTGACGGTCGGCGTCGGCGACGAGGTCGCCAACCGCTTCGGCCACACCGGGATTCGTATCGTCGACCCGGCAAGCAAGACCGACATCGTATTCAATTGGGGCAAGTTCTACTTCGACCAGTCGGGTTTCCTGTGGAAGTTCTTCCGCGGCTCGCTCGTCTACAGCATGGGCATTCGCACGTTCCAAGCCGACGTCCTCCGCCAGATGCAGGACGAGCGGAAAGTCGTCATGGACAAGCTCAACTTGACGACGACGCAGAAGCGCCGCCTCTTCGAGAAGATCGCTTGGAACTCGCTCCCCGAGAACCGCGACTTCAACTACCAGTATTGGTACAAAAACTGCTCGACGATTCCGCGCGACTACCTCGACTTCGCCGTCGAAGGTCAAATTCGCGCCCGGTATTTTGCGGAAAAGACCGACACCACTTTCCGGCACTACGTCCGCACCAACCTTTCCTACACGCCGTTCGTGGCACCGATGCTCGACGTCATGATGAACGAGAACCTCGACCGACCGATCACCGCTTGGGAGCAGATGTTTTTGCCGCAAGGGCTGCATGACCAACTGGCCCAAATGCCGAGCATCGATGACGAGGGCAATCCCGTCCCGGGCACGCACCTCTTGACCAACACACGCGTGCTGCTCGACAATCCCGAGCACTTCGAGCCGCTTTTCAACGATCATTTGGCAATGGTGGCGCCGCTCCTGCTGTTCTTGCTCGGCGGCGCCCTTATCGTGGCAAGAAAGCGCGAGCTGACTTCGAGAGCCTACCGCTTTCTCGGCGCCGCCACGCTTTATTGGGGGATTCTCGGCGGCATCGTCGGACTGACGCTGCTCCTCAACTGGGCGTTCTCCGGCCACCCCGACGGCTGGCACAACATCAACTTGCTGCTCTTCTGGCCGATCGACTTAGTGCTCGTGCCAGTCGGGGTGAAGTTGCTCCGCCGCGGCGCGGCCCTCAAGGACCGCTGGCCATTCCCGTTCGCGGGCCGCCTTTACGCCTTGGGACACGGCCTCTCTTGGCTGCTCCTCGTCGTGCTGGCTTTGGTCGGCGTCGTCACTCAAGATATCTGGCAAGCCGCGCTTTGGTTTGGGGTCCCGGCCCTGATGCTCTTCGCGGCCTTGGGCCGATTTGGTCTAGGGTCGATGCCTCATGTATCGGTCGTCGCTCAGGATTCCCAGACTAGCGGCTCGAGGGCGAAGCTCAGGACGACGCGCTGAATTTTGCCTTTAGTTGAAATAATTCCAAAAGCATTCAAGTAGCTTCCCGGCTACCGGTGCATTTTTTCCTACAGCTTTGAGGCAAAGCTCCGATCCCTCCTCTGAGGTGGCAATCAGCACCTTGGTTCCCAAGGAGGGTTCCCTATGCGGATACAAGGAAGTGTCGGTGGTGTTGATAGCGGCATGGTCGACCAGATCATGCAGGCGGAGCGTCAGCCCGTCGA
>JAYWBY010000245.1:0-1925 GCA_043781115.1 Pseudomonadota bacterium | reverse complement strand
GAATTCTTGCGAGTAGGTACGATATTGAGCCATTTCTTCTTCAAATCTCGCCCCCTTCAAGTCTTTAAGTCACCCGACATGTTTCCTGAAACCGGGGGTGTTTGCCCTGTGGGGGATCGGTGGATCACTTTAATTTAGTCGATTCAATATATTGAAATTTTTAACATTTATGACCGGAAACTAATTTGGACTACCATTCGAGATGCATGAATACCGTGTTATCGCCATTTCGGCGCCCTACTCCTAATCTTGAGAGAGAGACCGCCAATATTATTTAGATATATCAATGCTTTAAAGCCGTAATTTTGGAACGCAAATTTGGCGACTGGATCGCCGAGAGCCCCCTCGATGTGGGGGCGGTTCAAAGGCGTCGTCCTTCATAGCGGAAGTCGCGTTGACGACCTCGTCGAGATGCCTTTCGGCTGCTTTGGACGGTGAATGGTATGAATTGAGCGCGGCTCAAAGGCTGCGTTATTCATTGCGGAAGCCACGTTCATATTCCCATCCAGCAAAGCGAATGCGCCCGCAAAGGTGACGCACTCCTTTATGTCTCGACCATGCCCATTTAAGTCTCGACCGTAACATTTTAATGCAATGCCTCCATTATCGGCGCTATGCGTCCAATCAGCACACAAAAATCCGCCTACCTGGTAATCGCAGTTATCAGTGGTTATCAAAGAGCGAGACTCGCCAACCACGGCGTGGTAGACGGAACGCCTCCAATTTGGGGCGGGAATGACGACATCGACGAATTATCGAAAATTTCTCAGCGAGACGCTCGCGCCACACCTGCGCGAAGGGAGGAGCTTGCGCTGGCTATCCCGCCAATTTGGCTTCAAGAGTCCCAACTTCCTGAGTCTGGTCCTCACAGGTAAACGTAATCTGAGCTTGGCCTCGGCTACACAGCTCGCTCGCGCCATGGAGCTAACTGCCCGGGAGCAGCAATATTTTCTCGCTCTCGTCGAGGAGACCGTGGCCCGGGATCCGAAGATCAAGGCGCAATTGGCATCTCGGTCAAAGGAGCGGGAGGGTTGCCTCAAGATCAGACGTATCAACCGACCGGCACATTACAGCACGTGGCTGAACGGCTTGATTTGCGAAATGACCTTACTCAAGGATTTTCATGTGTCCGCAGACTCGCTGTCGAAGATGCTTAAGGGGGTCGCCGACGCCCAGAGCGTTGGCGATTCGTTCAGCAAGTTGAGACAGAGTAAGACGCTGGTCCCGTGCGAGCGCAAAGGCTGGAAAAAGTCTTTTGAAACGTTCGAAAGCCCGAACGACAAACGCAGCATCCTCTTGCAGGAGATTCATCGCCGGTATCTGGGTCTTGCCCAGCGGCGCTTGCAGGCCGACATTGCCGAGCGCGAGTATCAGGGATTGACCATTGCCGTCGAGAAGAGCCGCATCACAGATCTGAAGGCTCGGATTCGTGATTTTATTGACGCTCTTGACGATGAATTCACCATAACTGACGGCGCGGAGACAGTGTTTCACGTCGAAATCGCAGGGTTTCAAGTATTCATGGAGGACCGAGGTGGACAGTCGTTTAGTTAAGGTGCTTTTCGGATGCATTGCCCTTCTAGCGTTTGCTGAAGTAGCCTACGGAGGAACAAAGACAGGCAACGGCGGTGACGTCCTCCTTTGTCTTGCCAATCAGGGCAGCTTCCCCATCGACGGCTACTATGCATTCGACTTTGTCTTTGGTGAGATACCCGCCGCGCGCAAAGTCGAAGACTTCGCTTCAGTCGATGCTGCCCGTCAGCGCATAGAAGTGCGATTGACGACGCTAGGAGGATATTTTGGCGCCTCGTTCAATGATTTTTGGGGGATAAGGCCAAATGGCGTAAGCCCCGCGCACGATCGTAGCTGGCGGGCAGTGCCCGGATCGTTGCTGCCAATAGCCCCAGCGGACGGAGTCGAAGACT
>JAYWBY010000244.1:0-5600 GCA_043781115.1 Pseudomonadota bacterium | reverse complement strand
TCGACTCGACCACCTGCTCTTCGTCGACGACGCAGACGACTTGGTACAAGAATGCTAACGTTTCCTACTTGATCAGTTGCGCTGGCACGACGATTACGAGCGCCGCCTCACCCAACGCCTCTTGGCGCGGCTACTTGACGGACGATCCGGGCCTGCCCGCGGCTTCCGTGACGATTTCCGGATCCCCATCGACGGGACTCGCGTCAGCGACGGTGCGCACCCAGATCAACGGCATCGCCAACGTCGACGTCACCAACCAAGTCATCGACTACGCAACGACGCCGCTGACCTTCACCACCGCCACGACAAAAACCTTGACGGACAACACGGTGGGCGCGGTTAGCACAACGGCGCTGCTTTCAGCATCTTATGACGGCACGAACGTAACCTTGACGCCGCTTAGCGGGGACGCCGCAACGAGTGATACTTCTACCCCTTCGGGAGCCGTGGCTTCCGCCGTTTCCGACATCCCGCTCTTCCAGTATTTCAACGGCTCTTGCACCGGACTGACGGTGCCGTCGATCTGCCCGGGGTCCAGCTCGTACGTTTCCGCCACTCACACGGTGACGGCCAGCTACGACATGATCTGGAACTACGACATCTTCGACCAGGGTCAATACGATGTGAAGACCGTCAGTTACGTCAACGCCGACAACGCCAACATCCACAGCGCTACGAAGACCACGACGGTAACCGCGGCCAACGTCACCGGCGAACAAAACGTCGTCTCCACCTTAGCGGCCGTCGGTCGGTCGACCTATAAGGGCCCGACGAACTGGTTTCAGTTCACGCCGGCGATCGCCCTGAACGACACGCTCTCGACGTCGCCTAAGCAAGTTTACGGCGCCGTTTTCCCGGCCCTGAACGCCACCAACCGCCAGTTCGCTGGCGTCGCGACCATCGATCGCTCCGTGTCGTCGACGGCCCTGACCACCGCCATGTTCGACACGACCACTTTGGCCACGAGCGTCTCGCTCGCCTCCAACACCGCTTCGATGGCGATTGCCGGCACGTCGACGGATGACTTCATCACCTTCGGCGGCAACGACGGCGGCGGCGGTAGCCGCAACCTCATGCTCTCCTACATCAACGACGCGGGCACGTCGGTGTCGCAGTGCCAGATCTCAACTTATGCGGACGGCACTAAGCTTTTCCATACCGCCATCGGACAAACATTCAACGACGGCGGCACGCAGCGCCATGGCATCGCCTTCTATGGCCAGATAGATCCCGCAGGCGTCAACAAGCGCCGCATCTGGGTCTCGAAGATCAATTCGAGCCCGGCGACCGTGACCGGTGCTAGCTGCAAGACCGACTACTTTACGGCCGGCTCCGGCGGGTCCGGCGGATACTATCAAACCGGCGTCACCAACGAACTCGACGGCCTCGTCAGCTCCGTGCCGATCGTCGCGGACCAAGGCATGGACATGTCGATGGTCAAGCTGGTGAACGCCACGGTCGGCGGCGTCAATTACTTCTACGTCGGCTGGCGCCGGGACGGCACCGACGACAAACTGTCATTCGCCCGCGTCGAAGCCTCCCAAGGCGCTGTGCCCGCCGTGAAACTCACGCTTTCCGCCGACGAGGTCGGCAGCATGGACGCCGGCGCCTCGACCGTACTAGGGCGCCCCTCCTACGGCATTGCCGCCGGACCGGACAGCTCGGCCACGCCGAACGACGTCCTCGGCGTCCTCTACACCCAAGATGAAGCTTCTGCCGACGGCCACTGTAAGTTCAAAGCTTACAGACTGAGCGGCGCGACCCTTCAAGTCATCGGCACCGTACACGACATCAGCACGGCGACCGACTGCCGCTTCCCGCACCTCTTTTACAACAGCTCGAACGGCAAGTTCCTGGCGATCTATGTCAACGCCACGACGCACGACACGATATACACCGAATTTAAATTTGACGGTACCGGCGATGTCTTGACGGCGGGCTCCGAGGTCCTTGTCACGACCGGTCGGACCGTCACTCCGTGCCAATTGGGCGCCAGCTACTCGCCGACGTGGCAGCGGATCGGCATGATTTCGCTCGAGAGCACGGACTGCACCGCCAATCGGTCCGACAGTTTAAAATTCGACGCTTACAAGACAGTGCGTTGAAAATAGGGTTTACGATGAGGACACTTTCGCAAAACAAAATTTCCGCCTGGACCCTGGCCGGAGTCCTCGCTGCCTTGGCGCCTGCATGCTCGAAGTCGCCGTTGGGTCCAGAAATTTCCGGCGCCGGCGACCATCCGGCCGGCACCGCGGACGGCGAGGGCGGCGTCAACTCCGCCGTGCAACCCGACCCCGCGAGCTCAAGCCCGAGTCCCGGTGTCGTCAGCCCTGCGAGCCCTGCGAGCCCTGCGAGCCCTGCGGCCCCCGGCGCTGCAGCCGTATGTACCGCCGCTTCTTCGCGCCACATTTTCTATTCTGGATCGACCGTCTCGCTCGTCTACACCTGCGACCAAACGGTGACGGCGGCGACGATGACAGGCGCTCCGAGCTTCCTAAGCGGCGGCTTTACCGGTTCGACGATCACATTTACCGGCACGGCGAGCGGCGCCGGCACGACCGCGTGGAGCTTCGCCGTCAACGGCGCCGCGACGACGGGCGACGCGGCCAGTATTTCGACGACGGTCTTGGCCTCGTCGACTTTAGCCGCCACCCTCACACCTCCCACCGCGTTCGACGCCACCAACGGTGGCGGCACCTCGAACAACATCGTCTTCGACCTAGGCCACGCCGTGGCGCTTAATCCGTCGTGGGATGGATCTATGAGCAACGTAGCGCTATCGGTCACTTCGATGACTTCCGACATGCACGGCCTGGGCCTCTTCGCCAACTGCTCCGCTCCGACCATCCCGTACCTTTGTAACGGCACGTCGAACAATTCCGGCCTTACCATTAACAGCGACCTCCGCCTCCGTTGGCGTTGGAGCGCCTTCGACCAGGGCGCCTACTACGTCGACTTGAATCCGCGCATCACCATCGAATCCGGTGTCAACGATTTGACCACCCTTGGCGCTGGCGCCGGCAACTTCAACGTCACGGTGCCCCTGCAATCGAACGGCAACGCCAACATCAACGATCGGGGCGACCCGGAGGACGCCGGCAGCTTCGCCGACGGCGTCTTCACTTATGGCGTCGCGATCTCCACCGACCCGGCCAACAGTGCGCTCGCCCCGATCGTCGGCCTTGTTTATGCTGCCAATGACGGCACCGCCGGCGCCTTCTTCCGCAAAGTGACGGTCAACCGCACGGCGGCTCCGACTGGCGCCGCGGTCGTGACGCAGCCCGCCGCCAACGCCGATCAAATCGCCCATGATACCCGCAACTGCTCGAGCTTCGACGTCAGACCGCTGGCCAGCGGCGAATGGGGCATGAGTGGCGTCGCCGAATCCGCGGGGACGGCCGACCTCTATTTCACTCGCCTCAATGCCGCCGGAACGGCTCGCTCCAAAGCCGAAGTTTTGACCTCCTACCCGGGAACGAGCAGCGCTATCGACTCCGACATCACCGAAGCCTTCACCGATGCCGACGCCGCGACTCGCGTGGGCTTCGCCTTCACGATGTACGACGCGGTCTCCAACCACCTGCGCGTCGCCAAGGTGAACCCCTTCGCCGGCGGCACGGTCAGCGACGACGCGAACTATGCCGCCGCCGCCGTGGCCTACGACTATTCAACCGCCTCGAACATCGACCGGGTGCGCACGCACTTCAAGACCGAGGCCGGCACCGGCTTCTTTTACACCGTGTTTCGCGAAGCCACGAACCTGGTGATCCACAAGATCCGTTCGTCGTTTTCGGGCGGCTATGGCGCCCTCACCAAAACCTTGACCGCAGCGGCCTTCACCGACGCCGGCACTAGCAACGCGCAATCGCTCGACTTCGCGCTCGGCACCGAAGGCGCCGATACCATCGTCGGCGCGGTCTACCGCGGCTCCGACAACAAATGCACTTTCTCCTGGGTGAAATTCACCGTCGGCGGCGCCTTCGGCAGCTCGTCCACGCCCTTGGCCTTCGGCACGGCGCAGTGTCACCGGCCATCCGTCTCCTTCAACCCCGCGTCTGGCCGCTTTGTCATCACATATGCCCAGCAAAATGGCGGCACGTTCGACATCAAGACGACGGAAATCCTCGTGGCCGGCGGCACGCAAACCGTCGCCTCGGGCTTCCCCGTGACCGTCGTAAGCGGCCTGGCGACCTTCCCGCGGCGCCTGGCGACGCAGTTCTACCCGGCTGGCGACTGGATGGCGGTCTTCTACCGGCTGGACGGCATCAGCCAGCTGAAGCTGCACGGCTACCACGTCCCACGCCGTTAATATTCGATGTAGAGACCGATGCGGTTCGCCGTGTAAACGTGGCGGACCTTAAGCCGCAAGGCGTCGTCGTCCGCGCTCGGCTTCGAGGCATTGAAAAAATTGCGCAGCTGTCCGGCGACGAGCGCCGCTTTGAAGCGTCCCGTTTGGAAGAAATAACCGAGGCCGAGGTAGCGCTCGTCGCCGAAGTTCCGCTTCGCTTCCAGCGACGTGATGTAGCTCTGGCGCAGCTGGAGCAGAGGACCGTGGCCACCGAAGTCGTAAGGACAGAAGCTCGAACGCAGGCCGAGGACAAAGGCCGTATTCTTGTCGATGAAAGCCGCTGGAGCGTCGGCCACGTCGCGGTCGCCGCTCTGGGTCATCTGATGGTAGCCGACGACCGGCTGCACGAAATGAAAGTCCGGCCAATAGTAGCCAACCGTCAGGTAGAGCTCGCTGCGCTTCGCCCAGTAGTCGACGCTCGATGGCGTGATCGTCCGTTGGGTCAACTCGGCGTCGAAGTCGGAGTACGCGCCGGCGATTTGCACTTCGGAGCCGGAGACTTTCACCGCCTTCTCTTGGCTCGAAGTGTTCTTCACTTCGTTGCGCGCGGTGTCCTCGTACTTGCCCGACAGGAAGCCGAACATCATGCGGAAATCCGGCCGATTCGCCGGGCCGCTCGATTGCGCCAACGCGCCTCCCGAAGCGAGGAAGCAGCCGACGACCGCGATGCCGATTTTACTTAGGTTCAGATCCATAGAGACATCATCGCATAAGCCGTTTGATATTTGCTCTTGATAATCAGGAGCTCGGAATCGCCTTTGGCGGCGGCCCGTTTGCCCGTGTAATTTTGGTAAATCATTCCCAAGGTTAAATCTGTCCGAAACCAGTCGTACTGGAAGGCTGCGCCGAGGCCGCCTTCGAGCTCATAACCGTGGCTTTTGAAGCTGAGATTCAACATGTGGATTCGGCCCATGTAGTAGGCCCCGAGCCAATCGCCGAGCCCGTAGAGCTTTTGGCGAAAGTTGACGCCGATAACCGTAGCGCGAACGTCTGACTTGGCGACTTCCGGGCTGTCGTCTTCCTGGAGAGAAATCTTGTTGAACTCCATGTGGAGGCCGACGACGGGCGCGAGCAGGCGCCAATGCGGCAAGATGTAACCCATGAGCAGCAGCACGGTGTCGCGCTCTTGCCAGAAGTCTTTGTTCGACTGCTCCTTTCTGAGTTCCATCAAAGCGTAGCCGTAGTCGCTGTGCGGATAATTTTCCTGCACGATGGGATAGTGCTCGAGGATGTAGCGTCGCCCCGTGAGGTG
>JAYWBY010000243.1:0-5601 GCA_043781115.1 Pseudomonadota bacterium | reverse complement strand
TTTTAGGTGCGCCTGCAGCAACGGCCGCAGTCTGGTTGGCGTAACCCGCAGGTAGAGCTAGGTATATTGAGAAATGTCAGTTGCGAGTCCTGACCTCGCGACGGCTTTCCTTTAAACCTATGTCCAACGAAGCAACCGTTGCTTCCCCCTCAACCTGTCGGAGTGAAGCCATGAAATACCAAGCAAGTATCGATATCGACGCGCCGGTCGCCAAGGTCTGGAGCCTTTTGACCAGCGTCGAAGCTCAGAACAAATGGAACACGACGCTTCTGAAGCTCGAAGGCGAATTCAAGCAGGGTGGCCGCCTGGTTTTCCTCACCAAGATCACCCCGAAGCAGCCCTTCAAAGTGACAGTCAAGGAAATGGGCACGAATCACATGGTCTTGACCGGTGGCATGCCCCTCGGCCTCTTCCGCGGTCTGAGAACCTTTCGCGTCACGGCTCTGAACGAAGGCCGCGCCAAATTCGAAACCCAAGAAGTCTTTTCGGGTCCCCTTGTCGGCTTGATGCGGAAAGTCATGCCTGACCTCCAGCCGAGCTTTGACGAGTTCGCAAGAGATCTCAAAATCGCCGCGGAGAGGTAATCCATGTGCCCGCTCTGCTTCGCATCCGTCGGCATGATCGTCGCCAGCGCTGGGACGCCTGCCGCGGCCCTGGCGGCTGCCGTTAGATTTCGCCGCTCCAAGAAAAAGAACATTCTCAAACGCAAGAAAGGTACGTCATGACCGCCCACAAGACCGTCAGCCCCGCAGCCTGGGCCAAGGCCCGCGCCACCCTCTTGAAGAAGGAAAAGGCCTTCACCAAGAAACGCGACCAGCTCGCCGCCGAGCGCCAAGCGCTGCCCTGGGTCAAAATCGACAAGGACTACGTGTTCGAAGGCCCGAAGGGCAAAGTGAAGCTCGCCAATCTCTTCGGCAAGAAGTCGCAGTTGGTCGTCTATCACTTCATGTTTGGTCCCGAGCAAAAGAGCGGTTGTCCGAGCTGTTCGCTCCTGGCCGACAATTTCGATCGCTCGGCCGTTCACTTGGCGGCTCGCGACGTAGCCTTCGTGGCAATCTCTCGTGCCCCGGTCAAAACGCTCGGGGCCTTCAAAAAACGCCTCGGTTGGTCTTTCGATTGGGTGTCGTCGCTAAAGTCCGACTTCAACTTCGACTTCGAAGTGTCAGCGAAAGAGGCCGGGGACTACGGCACTGAATCACCGGGAGTCAGCGTCTTCTTCAAGGACAAGAAGGGCCAGATCTACCGCACTTATTCGAACTTCGACCGCGGCCTCGAGGACTTCATGACGACCTACCGCTACCTCGACATCGTCCCAAAAGGCCGAGACGAGGGAAGTCTCCCGTACGGCATGGCTTGGGTCAAATACAACACGGATTACTAACCTTCGAAATACGTCAACATCACACAGGACAGGAAACAACATGACTACCATTCGTCAAGAAGTCGCGATCAACAGCAGCGCCAAGAAGATCTACGACGTGCTGACCAACGCCGAGCAATTTAGCGCGATGAGCGGCGGCGCGCCGACGCAAATCGCCAAAGAAGTCGGAGGCGAAGTGTCGCTCTTCGGCGGCATGATTGTCGGCCGGACCATCGAGCTCGTGCCAAACGAGCGCATTGTCCAAGCGTGGCGCGTGAAGCTCTGGCCGGCGGGCGTATACTCGCTCGTCAAATTCGAGCTAACCTCGAAAGGCAACGACACCCTCGTCACCCTCGAGCACGCGGCTTTTCCGGAAGAGCAACGCGAGCACCTGGCCAAGGGTTGGCAGACGAATTATTTCGAGCCGCTGCAAAAGCTCCTTGGCACCTAACAGTCGATATCTATTGGATATGTCTCCCGCCCGACGCTCCGACCTATACCAATAGCCAATTTCAGACGATGGGCTCTCAGGAGTCCATCGTCATGCCCTCGGTAAAGCCCTATCAAATCTGGCAAACGCCGACTTACCTCAAGCTGCTTCAGGCCGAGTCGGAATGCGACGCCCTGCCCGATTTCGCCTCGACTCGCGCACGCCTCGCAAAGACCGATCATGCGGAACGCCTCGCCGGTTTCGTCGATGCCCTCAGGCTCCTTAACTCCGCAACGCTCGACAAAGGCGACGGCTCGCTCCTCTATGCCGCCGCCACCAAAACGCTCCGAAACTATTCGAAGAGGAGCGATACTCGGCTGGCAGGACTCCGCCAAGACCTGTTCAGGTCCCATGCCGATCACCTCGAGTCCCACGACCCCTGGAACGCGTGGTGGATGCGAGGTCTGGCCGATCCCGCCGACAACGCGGACCATCCTGAACTCAATTTGGAATTGTCTGATAGGCCCGAACCCCTTTACGAGCTCGACGATCTCAGGGCCCGCGGGCTGCTTCTCGAGTTGGCGAACCGATGTCTGGACCATCTCGAGGCTGGACCTACCGCGCCGCTAGCCCAAGACGTACTCTTCGAGAAAGAGCTGACCGATGCGCAAATGTCCGGGAAATTTCAGCCTCTGATCACGCTCGTTCGCAACGACCCGTCGCCCGGCCGTTCCGAGCGCGAGGCCGAGCTCGCGCTTTGGCTCCTGGCAGTTCGGGAGCGGGAGTGGGTTCCGCTCGCCCGGAAACTCGCGCGGGGAGCTACGTCGTCGGGCAGTCTCCTGGCGATCCCGATGGCCACCATCGCCGACCTTTACGAAAGCGGCGAAGCGACGATCGGCGACCGCGTCGAAGTCGTCGGCCAATGCCTCGGAACGATCGCCGCACTCCCGGTCCGCCTTGCCTTGCTGGGATTTGGCGCGCTGGCGCGGGCGCTCTTCCGGACGAAACAAGTCGACCACGCGACGCGGGTGTACGCCGTCTACCAAACGGTGTCGCAAGCCGCGAGCCAGGGGCAGCTTCACGATGGCCTGCTTGTGACCGCCGACATCGGCGAGGCCCTCGACTTGTCTCTCAAGGAGACGCGTCGCGGACCACCGACTGCCCTCGGACCGCGAACGGTTGCCTACGGTCAGTTCACGCAGATGATGCTCTCTTCGCTTGGCTACCGGGCCGGCCTCGACTGGATTCGGCGGATCACGCGCGGCCCGGGCAAGGGCACTGCGTTTAGCGAGCAAGAGATGCAGGCGACGTTGGCGAACGCCATCTCCTTCCTCGGAGCGATGAAGGGACCGATCTTGAAACTCGGCCAAGTGATCGCGACGTATCGACCGAACCTCTCGCCGGAGCTAGCCGAGCGCCTGCAGCAGGTGCCGGAACTCACTAACGGCATCGATCCGCAAACAGTCGTGACCGAGGTCGAGCGAGAACTCGGGAAGCCTCTCTCCGCCGTCTTCGCCGAATTTAGCCTTGAGCCGGCCGGCGTCGGGAGCATGGGGCAGGTCCATTACGCCCGCACCCTAGACGGACGCCGTGTCGCGGTGAAGGTGCTTTTCCCAGACATCGAAAAAAGCATCGCCTACGATCTCCGAGTCCTAAAAACTCTGACTCCCGTCGTGAGGTTCCTGGCCCCGTCTCTTTCCTTCTCCAAGATCGTCAACAGGCTCGCCGCGGATTTCCTCGCGGAAACGGACCTGCGCCTTGAAGCGCGCAACCAGGACATCATGCGGACCGCGTCTACCGGAATACTCGACCTCTACATTCCGTCCGTCCATCACGAGTTCTCGACTCGCCGTCTCCTCGTCACGGACTGGGTGGACGGCAAGAAGTTCGAAGAATTTCGCGCCACGGCCTCGCTCCAAGAACGCGAGCGCGCCGGCCGGACCATTGTCCGCTTCGTCGTCCGCTCTTGCCTTTCTGGCACTTTCAATTCGGACCCGAACCCGGGGAATTTCCTTTTCACCCCGTCAGGCGTCGCAGCCGTCGACTTCGGAAGCGTCCGGGTCTTCTCCCCGGAAGAGCGTCGGTCCTGGGCGAATTTGATTCGTTCCTGTCACACCCGAGACCGGGCGCTATTCAAAAAGACCATTTTTGAAATGGGCATGGCCGTCGAGCCTAAGAAATTCGACTTCGACCTGGCCTACGACACTCTGGTGGACAGCGGTTTGATGAGCAGCACGCAGGAAGACAAGTTCGTGCACATCGAAATCGAACAGATTCACCGGGACCTCGCCGACATGCTGTCGAGAAACAACGTCAACTCTCGCTACCGCGACGTGCCGCCAGCGTTCATCCAAGGGTACCGGGTGTATTTTGGGCACGCTGCAATAGTTTCGCAGCTCGGGCCCGAAATTAATTTGCACGCGATTTTGAAGGATTGCTTTCGCGAGGTCGAGGGGTAGGAAAGTGATCTACTTCAGCGCACTCCAAATCTTGCTCCGCGGAGCGAGCTCCGTCTCCAGCTTCAGCGCCAAATTCCCCGCCTCAGAACGCACGAGGTAAGCGGGCTTCTCTCGTGAGCCATTGCGTTTGATCTTCTTGCCCTTGATCTCTTTGAGAACGGGTTCGAGGTAGATCTCCTCGACGACTCCGTCGATGACGGAGCCGAGCCACTTCCATTCGATAAGGGTGCCTTGGGGGTACTTGGGCATTTGGAGGCCTTTGGATTGCGTACAGACTTACGCGAAGTGACAGTGCTTGAACTTCTCCCCACTCCCGCAAGGACACGGCGTCTTCATCGAGATCTTCGTCGCCTTCGCACCGTCGTTCTTGAATTCCCCCGAGTGATAGACCCAGCGCCCGCCGACCTTCTCGAAGTCGCTCACTTCGTGGAGCACCTCCAGGCTGTCCCCGACAATCAACTTCGCGATGAACTCCACTTCCCCGTGCTCTCCGTCATCGTCGATGCCGGTCTCGAGGATTTCGAGGCTTACCCAGGCCGACGGTTCGTCGGCGCCGAGGTCCGGTACTGTGTCGGGGTGCCATGTCTTCTTGAGGTACGCGAAGTCTCCGCGAGCAAAGGCGGTGTAGCGGCTGCGCATCAAGATCTCGGGCGTCGACGCCTCTTTGACCCCGTCCAAATACGGCTTGCAGCAGTCGGAGAACGGCAAGGCCGCGCCACAAGGGCACTTGAGATCGGGCATGTGCTAATCCTCAATTTCTGATCCTCAATCCGGAATGGATCCGCGCTGCCGCTTGTTCTAACATGGTGTTCCGGCAACCACTACCATCCACGACTTCGAGGGAACTCCGCCATGACGATCGCCAAGCACTTCACCGGCACTTACGGCACCATGTACTACGTCAAGAACGTCGAAAAGTCGGCGGCATTCTACAAGGACCTCGGCTTCAAAGTCTCGTCTGTCTCCAAATGGTGGGGCGAAGTCGTGTCGCCTAAGGGCCAGATGATCTGCCTTCACCTCCTCGAAAAGGGCAAGAAACCCCGGGGCGGGATTCTGATCCAGAACGTCGTGAAGATGGAAGAACTGGTCGTGAAGTTGAAGAAGAAGGGCGTCAAGTTCACCGGCAAGCCGCACAGCGTCCAGGGGGACGATTATACGACGCACTACAAAGATTTGGATGGGAATGAGATCAGCATCTACGGGACGCTTTGAAGAGGCTACCGCCTCATCCCCCCGAACAAGTCGAAGTTAATGCACACCGGCATCTCCGCCGGTGACGGCCCGACGATCTTCGCGATCTCGCCGACGATCAAAATCCTTGATTTTCGCGAAATCGTCGGCCGAAACGGTAA
>JAYWBY010000242.1:0-14717 GCA_043781115.1 Pseudomonadota bacterium | reverse complement strand
TGGCGTCCCGTCGTCGCAACGTCAAACTTTTCGGTCCGGCGCTCGTGGCGTCGATGCTATGCATCGTCATGACCCTTCTCAAAGGCGTGCTACCGACCATGCGGATTGAGGAGGGACACCAGGTTTTCCTTCCGGCGGACGGTTCTGACGTCTACGAGGCGAATCTGCCGCCGCGTTTCTTTAGCTTGATCAAAGGCGCTTTCAATCGAGCTCATCCTCCAGCAACTCGCTGCGTTCGCGGAGTGCCTGGCTGCTGGAGAAATGTCGAGCAGCCGGCAAACGCCTTCGCCTTGCTAGCCCCGACGCGAGTAGCCTCTATCGGCACGCAGGTTGGTTGGTGCTGGTGATTCCGGCGATCTGTTACTGGAATTCTCGCGTCACCGGCAAATGGCCCATCGGGCGATCGATGCGCTGCAAGAGCAGACGGTGGAAGACCGGGAGTTTTGCACGGGCGCTTTGCGCTTTGACCGCCGGCGCACCGAGGAAGCGAAGAAGGTCATTCGGGAATTTCGCGAGGCGTTCGTCAGCAACTTCGCCTCGGACGGGGTAGAAGACGTCGCTCAGGTCAACGTCCAGTTCTTCTTCCACACCAGCAATGATCCCACCTAACGAGGATTTATCCATGAAGCATCAACTCCCAATCGCCGCGGCTCTTGCCCTCCTCTTGTCGGGCTGCGGGCTAGTCAACAATCCCCGGGTGAACGGTGGCGACGGCGTCAGCAACGGCGGCGACCCCGTGAAGATCCTCGCGTCGCAAGGCAAGCTCCTGGCGCCGGAAATGGTGCAGGAGTTCAATGCGGATCTCCTCCCGGGCGAGTGGGCACCCGAAGTCAAGCAGTGGATCGTGGCCAACCACGACGATTTGGCGAAGGACATCGCGGTCTCCGAGCACGTTTGGGGCGAGCCCAACCAGACGACTTGCGCCACCACGACTCTGACTCGCAATCAACCAATCTCCTTTTCGTATTCGCTTTGCCGCCAGTCAATGCCCTATCTGGAGCAAGCCGTGCGGGGCTTGATTCATTAATCGACGCACCACTTCGGCATCGCCGACGAGAGCTTCTGCGACAATGTCGCTGCCGCCGTCGTGACGAGCTGGAAACGCGCCGACCGCAAGATCGAAACCGCGCCGAGCGGTCCCGCGACGCAGCCAAGGAGGTGACAACTACGTCGCGGCCACGGAGGCAGGAACAAAGGGACCGCTCATTCCGGAAGGCCTCCGTGCAAAACTCAACGCCGACGAAGACTACAAGGTGCTCGCCGTGCGCGTCGAACTGTGCTTCAAGCAGCCGGATGGTGGCTGCCAGAAGCACATTCGCTTGGTCGTGCAAAAGGTCGTGATGGTCTCGGAGTCGACCAGTTCGGTTTCGAACGTGCCTGCAGTCGACTTGGACGGACGCAAGCCAAACGCAATTCCCCTGAGCTACAGTCTGGACGACGACGAGTTTGGTCGGGTCGTGGCCGAGGTCAAGGACCTCAAGGCGACGTCGCCCAACTCGACAGCTGGACTACCGCTTGGGATTCACCCGGCGTTTGCTAGTGGCGGCCTCCGGTCGGAGTTCGCCGTAAAGATCCGCCAGTTCATCTTGAGGCACTGCGGCAGCAGAAACTTCGTTCGAGGAACGCAGTCGTACAAGACGAGTTGGGGCGCAGGCAAAGGTGGGTGGACCGTCGATTGGAATTTCCGCGGCTTCGAGGCGGCTGACGGGCAACCCGTACCGATGAACATCCCTCGGGTCAATGCGACCGTGCAACGTGTTGCCCAAGATTGGCGCTCGCTTTTGGACAATCTGGGACCTATTGCCATCGTTGAGTCGCGCCTCTACTCGCGCGCCGAGATCGACGCCGCGATCGACCTGACGTGGAAGATCGACAACCCGACGTTGAGTTCGGCGGTCGATACCGACTGCCTCCAGTGTCATGCGGCGTCAGTTTTGCGCAATCAAGCGTACTCGATGCACACGGCCGAACCCGCACCTTCGCCGTCCCAGTTTGCCGTTCCGGCCGGCCAGAACGCGAGTGCGCCGCTCAGGACGGCCTTGGACTTCGTCAACTTCGGCTCGTCAACGGCCTGACGACGGAAAGCTTTCTGCTAAACGGACCGATTTTTTGGGTCCTGCTCGGCGTCGCGCTGGCTAGCCGAGAGTCCTTGGAAGTGGGGTCCATCCGACTGCGGTGGTTCGGCGTCAAAGGCATAATATTTCATTGAATTATTAACAGAAATGTCTTATAGTTGGCCCGCGAATATTATAGAATTCTATCCCATTCTAATCATTCATAGAATTGGATCACCGTATGGCCAACAACTCGTCCGCCGCCAAGGGCTTCCTTACGTCGCTGGTCCTTTTGATCGCGGCCGTGATCGTCTTTTTCTTGGTCCTCTTCCCGGGCCGGTACGAACCCGTGGCGCCGGCGCCTAACTCGCCGAAGCAGTTGGTCAACGAGTCGAAACGCCAATCCATGCGCCATTTGGCGCCGCATGCGACCGAGTCCACGACGATCCAGCCAAAGGCTCCCGCGGCCGGCGAGGTCATCGACAACCGCGCTGCCGATGTCGATCTCGGAGTCGAGGTCGATCCGAACGCCGACCCCGACGTGCAGAAGGCGATTAATTTGATCGACTCCGGCAACGTCAACGACGCCGTCGCCTTGCTGGAAGGAGTGTTGAAAAAGAACCCGAAGGACGAACAGGCCTTGGTTGAATTGGCGATGGTCAATCTCCTCGACTTGAAGCAGCCCGGCCAAGCGACGGGTTACCTGCAGCGTGTCGTGGAGATTAATCCCGGCAACCAAATCGTGCTTTCCGAGCTCGTGAGCCTTTACGAAGAACAAGGCAAGATCGACGAAGGCCTGAACTTCCTTTCCGACGTCTTCGCCCAGCAGCCGAATTCCCCCGACCTGAGCTACGGCATCGGCCAGCTTTTGTCGCTTCAAGGCAAGGACGCCGACGCCATCGGCTATTTCGACAAGGCGACGCAGTCGCCGTCCAATCAAGTGCGCGCCTACCGGGACCTCGGCGAGGCCTACTCGCGTAGCGGCAATCCCGACAAGGCGATCGAGTCCTACGACAAAGCGATCGGTAGCATGGAGAAGGAAATCGCCGACAAGGCCGGCCGCGGCTTGCCCGTCCAGTTCGCCGAAGAGCGGATGAACTACACGAAGATGGACAAGGCCCGCGAGCTGATTCGCAAGGGCGACCTCGAACAAGCCCAACAGATGCTCGACGACGTGAGCAAGACGATGAGCGGCGACGAAGCCGTCACGGCCCTCCAGGAAACGCTGAACAGGCGCCGCGCCGGTTGATGCGAACGAAGATCCTCGGCGCTCCGTCGTTCGCTTACGTCCAATTCGCCCTGGACCCTGGCGAGAGCGTGCTCGCCGAGACGGGCGCGATGGCGAGCATGGACGCGGCGGTCGATTTGACGACCCTGCTCCGCGGTGGCCTCTTCGCAGCGCTCGTGCGCCGCTTCCTCGGCCGCCAGTCGCTCTTCGTCAGCCGCTTTTCAAATAACACGACAAAGACTTTGAACGTGACCCTGGTGCAGGCGACCCCGGGGGACGTCAAAGAGGTCGAGCTGACAGGTACAGGGCTCTGCCTGCGGCCCGGGGCGTACCTCGCATCTACGCCCGGAGTTCGACTCGGCGTGCGCTGGGCGGGGTGGGCGTCCGTCTTCGCGAAGGAAGGTCTCTTTAGGCTCTTCGCTCAAGGCGAAGGGCGACTTTGGATCGGCGCCTACGGGGGCTTATTCTTCCGGGACTTGGACGCCCCGCTGCTTGTTGACTCAGGCCACGTCGTGGCATACGAACCGTCGGTGCGCTTGGGGTTGGGTCTCGAGGGCGGACTCTTCGCCAGTATGGTTAGCGGTAAGGGTATCGTGGCGCGCCTGGAAGGCAAAGGCCGCGTGACGCTTCAATCCCGTAACCTCAAAGGGCTCAGTGACTACATGAATCCGAAGCTTCGCTGATGCGCATCGAAGTCAGACATGGGCCCGCGAACGCCGCGGCACTGATTCGTCTGGAGGCCGGCGAGACCGTCACCGCCGAGGCGGGGTCGATGATCGCGATGAGTGGTCAAGTCGAAATCCAGACCACGGCCCTGAAGCGCGGCCAAAGCAACGTGCTGAAGGCCTTGAAGCGGGTCCTGGCGCGCGAAACATTCTTTCTCAATCACTTCACGGCGCGCGAAGGTCCCGGAGAAGTCTGGTTGGCGCCGGTGCTGTCCGGCGATTTAATGGTCGAAAGCATTCGAAGTGGCTCGCCGTTGATCGTCCGCGGAGGTTCTTATCTGGCGGCGGCGCCCGGTGTCCAAGTGGACATGAGCTGGCAGGGATTTCGCTCGTTTTTTGCGGGCGATTCGGTCTTTTGGCTGAAGGTCGCTGGCGAAGGCCCAGTCGTGCTCAATGCCTTCGGAGCGATCTATCCGGTGGATATAGACGGAACCTACGTCGTCGACTCCGGACATCTCGTCGCGTTTCCCGAGAATCTGCCGTTCGCCGTCGCCAAGGCCGGAAAATCCTGGCTCGCTTCGATCCTCGGGGGAGAAGGGCTCGTGGCCAAGTTCCAAGGCAAAGGCCTCATCTGGTGCCAGTCGCACAATCCCTCGACGTTCGGCCGCCGGCTCGGGCCGCTGCTTAAACCGCGGGTAGGCTGAACATGAATCCAGGTCCCTACAAATTCGAACTTTCCGGGCGACCGGACTTTGCCTTCCTGAAAGTCGTCATCCCTGCCGGTGCATCGCTCAAGGTCGAGAATTCCGCCATGGCGACGATGACGCCGAATTTGAAGCTTTCCGTTCGGCTGAAGGGCGGCCTGGCCCGCTTCGTCGGCGGCGAATCGCTCTTTCTCAGCGAATATACGGCCGTCGGACAAGAGGGCGAGATCGGCATCGCGCCTGGCGCGCCGGGCGACATGGAGCACTTCCGCGTTCAAGGCGCGAAGATCTATTTGGCGAGCTCGGCGTTCGTCGCCGCGACGCCGGGTGTCGTTATCGACACCGAGTGGCAGGGCCTGACGCGCGGGTTCTTCTCGGGCCAGTCCCACTTCTTGATTCGCTGCTCGGGCGACGGCGACCTTTGGTTCAACACTTTCGGCGCTCTGGTCGAAATCGACGTCAAAGCAGGCTACGTCGTCGACACGAGCTACGTCGTCGCCTTTACTGAAGGCCTTGACTACAAGGTTGAAACGGTGGGCGGCTACCGGTCGCTCTTCTTGTCGGGCGAAGGCCTAGTGTGCCGCTTCTCCGGTCAAGGCAAACTCTGGATCCAAACGCGGCAAGCGCCCGCCTTTGCCCATTGGCTCGAACCGTTTCGCTTGGTCCGGCCAAAGACAAAAGGCGGCGACTGAACTTCAGTTTCCCGCCGGGCAGCCGTCAGCGCTGGCGAGGGCCGCTTCGACGCTTTCGGGCAAGTTCAACGAGCGGAGAGGCGCCGCGAAGGCTTCGAACGAGCCCGCATCGGTGTCCGTGACCAAGCGCGCGGCGCACACCGCCTGCTTCTCCGTTTGGGCGAACGGCACGTCTTTCACCACCGACGCGAGCGCCGGCAGGGAGCCTTGGTCGCGAGTGAGGGGCGGGGCCTTCAACGCCGACTTCAAGACTTCGTTCGTGCGGTTTCCCGAGAGAAGGTCGCGGAAGACGGCGAGCCACGCCGCGTCGGGCGCAGCGGGGGCGCCAACGGCCGCGCGGTCGCGCTTCAACGTGCGTAGCAATGCTTGCGACGCGGCGGCGCGTTCCCTGACGCTTGGTGCCGCGAAGGCGACCGGGCCCCACGTTTGCAGAGCTTGATCCGATGGCAGATCGAGGGAGGACAGGATCTCTAGATCGACGTCGCGGTGCCGCGCGCTCTCCGGGTCGGCGGCCAGGCGACGGAGGCTGTCGTCGAAGAAGCCGGGCGACGCTGTCGTCAGGCAGTTGTCCAGCGAGATGGTCGAGTACCAGCTCGTCAGTCCCAACTTAGGCAGTTTCAAGAGCGCTTGATCCAGCGCCAGGTGCCAGGTAGCGGGATCAGCGGATGCCGCGGCGTCCTTGCAGGCTTTGGCGATGGCTTGGGCCTTCGCTTGCTCCGAGGAGAGGCGCGGCACGAGGGCGGTGAATTCCGTTGGGGTGATACTCCACTGCTCCGTCGTCGTCAGGGCTTGATATTGCTCACTGCCCGAGAGTTTGACGAGTAGCTCGGGGTCCAGCACGGCTTTCAAGCCCGTGGCGTCCGCGGCTTTGACGAATGAGTTCTTCAGCCCGGGAAAATGCAGGTCCCGCGGATCGAAACTAGTAAGTTTCGTAGCACGATCGAGGACGACGGACTGTCCTGCCGCGAGCGCGAAGGTCTGCACGTTGCCCACGGCGTCAATCTGATTGATGCTAAACGGCAGCAGCATGCCTTGGTCTTCGTCGATCAAAGTCAGCGTGACGTTGTCGCCGCTGGCTTCGGAGGTCAGGACGGGAACCTTCTTCGCCGCCAAGGCGACGTGGGCGCGGGCCAGGAAGTCGTCGCCGACCAAAGGTTGGAAAGCGGCGAGGAACTCGTCGGTGCCGATGTTGCCAAAAGCATGCGCTACCAAAACTTGGCGCAACGTCGCGAAGAACGCTTCGTCGCCGGTGACGGCGCGAATCTGGGCAAGGAGCCAAGCGGCGCGGCCGTACGGGCCGCTGGTGTATTTGAGGTCGTCCGGGAGGTCGCGGTCGATGATTGAATCGCCGGCGGCGACGTCGAAAGAGGCGCCGAAGAGGCCGCCCTTGGCGTTTTGGTCCTCCCACGGCCGCGTGCTCTCGCCCTCCATGACGGTGGCCATGCCTTCCTTGATCCAGAGGTCGTTCCACGTAGCGACGGTCATGTAGTCGCCGAACCATTGATGGGCCAGTTCGTGGCCAATCATCTCGCGGTCGCCGGCGCCGGAAGTGTCGGAGCCTTCGCCCTCGCTTTGGAACGTGATGCCGGCATGTTCTTCGCCTCCGCCGAATTCCGGCAAAAGGACGATCATGTATTGGTCGAAGGCGTAGGGGCCGAGGAGTTCTTGGTAGCGCGTGATCAAGCGGCTGAGTTGGCTGATGACGCCATCGGTGTCGACCGCGAGTCCGCGGCGCGACCAAACGCCGATCGGCAAGTTGCCGACCTCAGAGACCGAGCTGATGAGCTGACCTTCGGCAAAGGCCATGAGGTAAGTCGGCAGCGAGAAGCTGGTCGAGTAACCCATGACTCGGCGACCGTCAGGCAAGCGTTCGTCGCGCACGAGTTTGCCGTTCGAGATCAGCGCTTCGTCCGCGGGCATGATCAATTCGGCGGAGAAACGGGCCCGGTCCGCTGGGTCATCCTTGCAGGGCATCCACTGGGAAGCGCTGCGCGGCTCCGACATCGTGTTTACCGTGCGCGCGGTGACCGGGTCGCCGGCGCGCGGCGAGATGGCGCGCAAGGCGATCGGGTCGAAGGGGGCGCCGGCGTCTGGCGTTTCGTTGGCGAGGCGCACGTAATCGACGGCGATCGTGAGATCTTGAGCGCGGACTTCGGCAGACAGGCCCGCGAGGTCGATGGTCAAGGCGCCGGCGTCTTTGTCGACGACGTAACCCGGTTGCACAGTCCCGTTCAACAAGACGGAGCGAACTTCCGTGACGCGGCTGTCGAGCGTCAGGTGTTCCGTTTCAGGGTGGGTGAGGTGGACGACGGCGGTGACGCGCGCTTTCAGAGCTTCTCCTTGCCAGTCGAATTCCCCGGTGAGCGAATAAGACAAGGCGTCGAAGTCGCGGCTGTCGTCTGCTACGGCGAGCGGCGCGGCGAAGCGAGCTTGATCTCGACGGAGCTCGGCGGACAAACGCTCGGTCTTGGAAGCGCCGCCAGAAGGGTGATTCGCCGAAGGCCCCGTGCCGGGTTTGACCGGTGAGCAGGCGGAGGCCAGACCAAGACCGACCACAAAAGAAATTTGCCTGATCATGATGAGCCTCGCTGCTGGGGAAGATGAAGGGTCTTTCGTATCAGAGGCTTGGGACCGGAGTAAAGGAGCGTCATTTTGCCCGGGTCGCTGGCCGCAACGGTTGCCCTTTCACCCCGGAAGCGTTAGAGTTTTAGCCATAGTATTCCCCTATTAGAGTTATAAAAGCCGGAATGAGGACGACCCATGCGCGGACTTCGAGCCAACGCACGCCTTGCCGTCAGTGTCACCTTGGTGACCTTGGCCATGACCCAATGCCGCACGACCGACAAAGGGTCGAGCGGGCTGCAATCGGTGGTCGTGGAAGGCGAAGCCGAATCGGGCTTCACCACGTACTTCGTCGAAGGTGACGAGGTGCTCCGCTACCGTTGCCCGGCCGTCGTGCTCGAATCAGCCACCGATCAAACGCCGGTCGGCGACCCGAAATTCGTCAAAGCCAAATGTCAGCAAGCGCCTTCGGCCACGGGCAACAAGGTGACGCTGAAGACCTTCGAAACCAAACTAAAAAGTGTTTATTTACAGGTCGTCGACGACCAGCAGCTGACCGTTCAGGAAGAGGACGTACTCGACTTCCTCTTCCAGTCGGTGAAGGCGCCGGCCGGCAGCAAGCCGCCACTCGTCCTCTCGCCGCACGAGCAGCCGGCGATGGACCGGATCCAAGCGCGTTTCGGCGGCCTTTTCGACACGGCGTATGACTTCGACAACGGCACGCCCGAGGCGACGACGGTAACCGACTCGAAGGCCGCGACGAGCGGCGGACTGAACCTGGCCGCTGGCGCGCCGGTGGATCTGGCGCAGCTGAAATTCAAGTCGACGTTCTCGGGCGTCGCGCCTTTCAACCTGTCGATGAACGTCAGCTCGGGCTTGCCGGCGGTCTCGACGCTCTTCGTCAACATTCAAAAAGATCCGAGTGGCGATTGCCGCACCCGCGTCGTCGGCATCGCGGCCGTTGCCGCCAACACGCCGTCGGGCGTCAAACCCGTCAGCGTCGTGCCTCATCCGGTCAAAGCCAACGCTTGGATGATCAACTTCGGCACCGACGTCGCGGTCAGCAAGATCACGGTAACTGTGAAGAAGCCGCCGCTGACCGTCTCACAAAACTGCATCCTGACGGTGCGCGGCCAAGGGGTCGCCGACCAGCCGCCGCCCCCGCCGCCGCTGCAAAACCGCGACGTGCGCATGAAGAACATCATGGCGACGCGGTCCCACCGTATGTGGCACTACCTTTGGCACGGCATCCGCAACGCCTGGCCGCGCATGACGGCTGAGGATCGCCAGTCGGTCCGCCAGGTCCTCGGGCCGGCTTGGGGACGAAAGGACAGCGAGTCGGTGCAGAACCCCGAGCCGGCGAAAGGCGAGGAGTTCCTGCACATGCACCGCGGCATGATCCAGGTCGTCAAGGAGACGCTTGGTCCCGACATGTACGACCGCTGGCGCGAGCCGCCGGCGCCGAACGACCCGAATTTCCCGCTCCCGGGCGGCAACACGGTCCAATCGAACCAAGAATACCAACAGCTGAAGACGTGGAACGGTCAAGCCATCGATCAAAATCGACTGCGGACGATGACGCTCGGCCAGTACGGCGAGTTCATTGAGCTGACGTTGCACAATACCATGCACATGCGTTTCGCCGACGAAGCCCGCGCCAACGCCGACGTCATGGCCGGCGGCCTCTTCTCCAACCCGAAGCCGGAGTGGGACGACCCGTCGAACGACTACCTCGGCTCCACCTATTCGTCGCACGTCAACCCGATCTTCTGGCGACTGCACGGCTACGTCGACGACCGGATCAATGATTGGTTGAAGGCCAACGGCTTCACGTCAATCGCCGACAATTGCGGAGGTGCGTCGAGTTGTTATCAGTGGCGCGGCGTCTGGGATGGGCCCATGCCGTCGCATCCGACCGTTGCGGTTGCCGCGGCCGCGGCCGTGGGCCTGCCGAAAGGCGTCGGCGCCACGCCGGAATCAGCCGAGGTATCGGCCCATGGCCAGGGCGGCGGCTTCGATCCGGACCTCTTCCGGCAATTGCCGAAGACCTTGGCCCGTTTGATCGACGACAACTCGGTGATGTTCCCGGTCATCCCTCCTTGACCAAACGGAGAACGCGGGGCGGTCGCGCGACTACCCCTGCGTCATTCTTCTTCGTCTTCGTCGTTCGCTTCGCTGGTAGCCCAGAGGCCCAAGCCGTAGGGCGACGGCGGTTGACGTTTCGGCGCGGCGTAGGTCATGGCCAAGGGTTGGACTTTCGGTTCACCGAGGCGCACGAGCGAGCTGGCGATAGTCAACATCAGCAGCAGCGCGGCGAAGAACATGACGTCGGTCGTCGTCGTGCGGTTGAGGACGCCTGGAAGCGACGAGGCGAAGAGCAAGCGCTCGCCGGCCAGCCCCATGCTGCGCCAGCCATGTTCGGCGTCGGCGGCTTCTTCTAGGGGTAGATCGGTGTCGCCGCCCATCGGCGCCGAAGCGGCGGCCAGAGCCAACGGCGCCGGCTCCTTCGCTAAAGTCGCTTCGATGAAAAACTGCTCCGGGTCGACCGGTTGGTCGTGAATCAAGACTTCGTAGTGAACGTGCGGGCCGGTGGTGCGGCCGGTCAGACCGATGACGGCGATCTGGTCGCCGCGCCGGATGCGTTGGCCCTTCTTCACCAACAGTTCGCCGCTGTGCGCGAAGCGCGTCGAGATGCCGAAGCCGTGGTTGATGCGCAAGTACTTGCCGTAGCCGCCGTTCAAGCCGGCGAACGTCACGACGCCGTCGGCGGTGGCGAAGACCGGCGTGCCGACATCGGCGGCAATGTCGACGCCGTTGTGCATCTTCTCGCCGCTGTGAAAGGGCGACTGGCGCACGCCAAAGGCACTGGAAAGCCAGCCTTTGGCGGGCGGGCGCGAGGGGATGGAGGCGAGCACCTCGTGGCGGAGCTCCGCTTGTTCGCCGGAGATCTTGAGGTCGCGTACCAGGGTTCGGGCGTCGGCTTTGATTTGCTCAATGCGCGACAGTGCGGCCGTCATGTCGCGCGGCGGGCCGATGAACGCCGGAGCCGGCGCCGCGGTCGCAAGTTTAGGAGTGAGCGACGCCAAGTAAAGTTTGCCGTCGCCTTCCACGTCGAGCGACGTCCGCGCAGTGACGTCCTGCACTGCGGTAAGCGTCAAGCGGTCGAGCGTCTGGCGTTGGGATTCGACGCTGCGCAGCGCCCCTTCGACCTCGGCGACGCGCTCGACCAGGCCTTTGATCTCGCTCTGCAGCTCGCGGTTCGCATCGTTGACGCGCGCGGCGCTAAGGCCGAAGTGGAGCGTCAGGACGCCCATGGCGCAAAAGGCCAAACCGGCCAGGAGGGTAACGACGAAGACGCGTAGCTGGAGGAAGAAGGCGTGGAGGTTCATCTCTTTCATCTCCTCTAAAAGGCATCTCCTCTAAAAGGCGCTGCCTGCTTTAAGCCCGAAAATCTTGCCCTATTACCTTCGCTCGGAGGGGAGCCGGAAAGGTTGAGGGGATTTCCAGGTCCACGGAAATAAGTAGTAGTTTCAGATAACTGGATGAAACTTATGCTGGGCAATTAGCGGAGAGAGGGACCCCGTTGCGGACGATTTCAGAGCGCCAGAACCGCTCCGAGGCCAGCGCTCCAGGAGAAGGTTTTGACGTCGGCTTTGTCGACGGCACCGGTCGCCCGGGGAATGGCGACCTGGCTGCCTTGCTCGGCGCCCTGCTCGGCGCCGAGGCGACCTTCGAGCGTCCAGGCATTGGCGAGCGCGTAGTACGAGTTCCATTCGAGCGAATGGCGCGCCACGTCGTGAAGCGAGGCGCCGTTGGCGCGGCGCTCGTGGACGGCGGCCAGATAAGCGTAGAGAACTTCGGACTTCCATTCGCCCTGCTGGCTTTCCGCGGAAAAGGCATAACGCATCCGGTTAGAGTCGAGGCCGAGGCAGCAGGCCGGCTGGGGGTTCTTCGTCACCAAAAAGCCCAGCGTCAGATCGGCGCTCGTGTGGTAGCGGCCGTGGAGGAGGACTTCGCGGCGATATCTGCGTTCGTCTCTCGAGGCGTTCGCTTGGCGGTAAGTCATGACGTTTTGCGCTAGGCCGAGCTCGTACCATTCGGATTTCACCGCCAAGCCGGCGGCAAACGCCAAGTGATTCAGGTGCAGCGCCGGGCCCGAGTCACCGACCGCGTCGACCTGGCGGCTCTTCGCTCCGAGGGCGATCACCACGCGGTCCATGATCTTGTAGGCGACGCCCAGTCCAAAGACAGTGGCGGTGCGCGTGCTCTCTACCTTCCGGTCCCCGGTTTCGAGGGTGTCGTTCGCCTCGTCCACTTCGTCGTACCGCGCAGCGGTGAGACCCCAATACACGCTCGGGTTGGCGCGGCGGGCGAGGCTGAGCAGCGTCGTCCGTGCGGTGGCGTCGTCGTTGAGCTCACCCCCGTCGAACGTCTGCCTCTCGAGACTTTTTGTCTGGGTCAGGCTTAAGCCTAACTTCGGCTCGGCAAACCAAGCCAGCTCGGTCGGACTGACGAGGAGGCTACTCGTCGGATAGTCGCGGCGCCCCGTGGCGGCGCGCGTTTCGTCGTCGGCCAAGGCCGGCGAGGACAAAGAGCCGGCGGCGAGCAGGGCCGCGATCCATCGGCTTTTCATTGGTTGAGGTAGTGCCCGTAGAGGATGCTCAGGCGTTGCTTGGTCGCCGGGGGAATCAAATCGCGGCGCGTCATGATCGCGCGTTCGGCGGCATAGAGGCACGCGCAGCTCGAGGTTGCGGGCAAAGCCTCGGCTACGGATTTGACGATCGCGTTGGCCAGCTCGGCGTTGGCCTTCAGCACGGCGAGAACGGCATCGACGCTGACGTCGTCTTCCGTCTCGTGCCAGCAGTCGTAATCGGTCGCGAGCGCCAGCATGCCATAGCAAAGCTCGGCTTCGCGGGCGAGCTTCGCCTCGGGAAGACCGGTCATGCCGATGACGGCGGGCGCCAGCGTCTTCCGGTAATAGTTGCTCTCCGCGCGCGTCGAAAACTGCGGACCTTCCATGCAAACGTAAGTGCCGCCGTCATGGGTGCGCGCCTTGTTCCTCCTGGCGGCGGTAACGATGACCTGACGCAGCTCATCGCAAAAGGGGTCGGCGAACGCTACGTGACCGACGACGCCGTCGCCGAAAAACGTCGAGGCGCGGTCGCCCTTGGTGCGGTCGAAGAGCTGGTCCGGTACGACCATGTCGCCCGGGCGAATCTCTTCTTTCATGATGCCGCAGGCACTGACCGCTAGGACGTGGGTTACGCCGAGTTGTTTCAACGCGTGGATGTTCGCCCGGTAATTCACTTCCGAAGGCGTGAAACGGTGGCCCTTGCCGTGCCGCGGCAGAAAGAAGACGGTCCGGTCATTGACCTTGCCTTCGACGACGCCGTCGGAGGGCTGGCCGAAGGGCGTCGCCAGATGATGCTCGGCAACGATCTTGACGCCTTCCATTTGATAGACGCCGGAACCGCCGATGACGCCAAGCTTGAGCGCTTTGGCCTGGTGCGTTGCCGTCATGATCTAGGTCCTTACTTCCGGTTGAACTTGCTGAGGAGGTCCTCGATGCTATGCGATTTTTCTGGAGCCCGGGGTTTGCCGCCGCCGCTCGTGTGCTGCGGGCGTTGGCCTTGGTTTTGGCCGCCGCCGTGTTGCGGGCGTTGGCCGCCTTGACCTTGCTGGGGACGCTGGCCGCCTTGGCCTTGGCCTTGGCCTTGCCCTTGATTTTGGTTCTGATTTTGCCCACCGCGACCGCCGCCGCCGGGGCGGTTCTCGCGATGCGCGCCCTGGCCGCCTTGCTGGCCTTGGGCTTCAGGTGGTCGACTTTCTTGCTTCGCCGGCTGGCCGGTCTTGCAGCTGAGGCTGATGCGGCGCCGGGTGACGTCGACGTCCAAGATGCGGACATCCAGAACGGTGCCGACGGCGACGACTTCCGAGGCGTTCTTGACGAACTGGTCGGAGAGCTCGCTGATGTGGACCAAGCCGTCTTGGTGGACGCCGATGTCGACGAAAGCGCCGAAGTTGGTGACGTTGGTGACGGTGCCCTTCAGCTTCATTCCAGGCTTCAGGTCTTCGATCTCCGACACTTCGTCGGAGAACATCAGACGCGCGCCGTCTTCCCGAGGGTCGCGGCCTGGCTTGATGAGTTCTTGGGCGATGTCCTGCAGCGTCGGCATGCCGAGCGTCTGTGAAACGTACTTCTCCCAAGCGATCGTCTCGACGATGTCCTTCTTGCCGACGATGTCGGAGACGGGGCGCTTCAGATCAGCGGCGATCATCTCGACGATTTCGTAGCGCTCGGGGTGAACGCCGGAGTTGTCGAGCGGGTTGGCCGACTCAGGCACTCGGATGAAGCCCGCGGCCTGCTGGTAGGCCTTCGGTCCGAGGCCGGAGACTTTCGTCAGGTCGGCACGGCTGTTGAATTTGCCGTGCTTGTCGCGGTAGCTGACGATGCCCTTGGCGAGCACCGGGCCGATGCCCGAAACGTAGCCGAGGAGGCTGTGGGACGCGGTGTTCAGGTTGACGCCGACCTTGTTCACGCAGGATTCGACGACTTCTTCCAGACTCTTGCCGAGCTTGTTCGGGTTGACGTCGTGCTGGTACTGGCCGACGCCGATCGAGCGCGGGCTGATCTTCACCAACTCGGCCAGCGGATCTTGCAGGCGACGGGCGATGCTCACGGTGCTGCGGATCGTCGGGTCCAAGTCGGGGAATTCTTCCCTCGCGATGTCGTCGGTCGAGTAGACGGAGGCGCCCGCTTCGTTGACGACGACGCGTTTGACGTCCTTGATTTGGAATTCCTTCAAGACCGA
>JAYWBY010000241.1:0-1934 GCA_043781115.1 Pseudomonadota bacterium | reverse complement strand
CCCGTTAAAGGTAATAGTGAAGAATCGCGTAACCTGCTGTCGAAAAGGTATAGTCCGCGTGACTCAGAATCGCGCCGAGCTGCGTTTCAAAATCAAAGTGCGGACGCGGGTACCATTGGAGCCCGAGTCCTATGAGGTCAGTTCGAGCCTTTACGTCCTGGAGATTTGTCTTCGTCACCTCGGCCGCCAGATAGGGCACGACGCCTTGCGACGGCTCGTAGCCAAGTCGAGTGAAAACCATGGCCTCCTCACGACCTGGTGCTGCCGTCGCCTTTGGATTTCGCGTTTGTCGGTCGACCTCCGACATCAAGAACCAATGTTCGCCAATTCCAAAGACGCCGTTGAGTCCGACAGCCTTACGGCTCTCGCTGTCCGCCTCGACCGAGAGCCCGCTTAGGCCGACGCGGAAGCGGTCAAAAAGATAGTGTGCGACGTTTGTTGTCCAACCTTTTTCGTGCGACCCATCGCCCTCATTTTTTGGCACTCCGATGAGGCGAGAAAGCGACAGCTCCGCTGTCTCCGACGTCCATGTTGCCTCGATATTGCGGTTTTCGAGGCCTTGGTCAAAGCCTAGACCGCGGCGGATGTTGGCGTTGTGTTGCGGAATCATCAGGCCGTAGCGCGGATAAAAGCGGCCTGCCTGAATAAACGCCGAATCCGTTACATCAACTTTAGCGTAGTAGCGTCGCCATCCAAATTTGCCGGCGAGATCTGGCCGACCCTTGGTCTCTCCACGGGGTCCACCGGCCGCTACGATTGTCACTCGTGGCAGCGCCACGCCAAGCTCGAGGTCGCTTTGCATGCGGAAACCGCGACCGGTGCGGCGCCGAACCGATTCGGAATATATTTGCGCGTAACGGATGTCCCCACCGAGCCGCAACCACTCCGGCGAGATACCCACGGCCCCCTGCAGCGGCAGCTCCTCATCTTTCCTGCTCCAGGCGCTCAGTCTCTCTGCTGAGAGAGAACGCCCGTACGGCGTCAATAGACCGCCTCCTGAGGCGCTGACGTGGCAAGTGTTGCACGAGAAGTAGCCGAAGCGCGACATTTCTGGCACAGCCATTGCCCTTGAGGCCATAATGGTAGACAGGAGGACGAGCAGTTTGAGCAGAGGTCGCGCCCTAACTGCTATGGCGCCTGTTTGACTGGTCACGGACGTTGCTCCTCGCTCAACGCTCCAGCGGCAATCCAAAGGCGAAGTTTCTCGATCGACTCACGTGCCGGCCTTTCTCCGCTCGCTGGCGGCATCCGACCTGTAACTATGACGTTATAAAGGACGCTACCCTCGGGATTACCCGGGACAACGAGTTTTTGCCCCCGCAAGGTGGTCCCAGACGTTACTGCATCCAGGGTATCGAGGGCGACGCCCGCTGCAGGCGTTCGCCCGGCGTGACAAAGAAGACAGTGAGGCTCGAGGAGTTCTGCCGAGACCGCGGCGAACGGTACTTCGGCCGGAACAAGGCGAAGAGACGTATCCTCACTGCCACGACCCGTATCCTTTTCTTCCGAAAAGTTACAGGCGACGGCGAAAAAGGCGGTTATAGCGACAGTCAACCGTATGCACAGTTTATAAAACATTTGGGCAGTCATGATCTGTTCGTTATCCCTTTACAGATGTAAAGTCGGCTAGATCTTTCGTCAATTTATATACCCCTATGGGGTATTTGGCAAGTCCCCTTTCGTTAAGGCAATTCGTGAGGATTTGACTGAAGCATCCGCGCTAACAAGGTATTTTCGCAATCAATAACGGAATCTCTAAAGTATTCGAACGCCTGTGCCGATAGGTACAGGTCCTCTCGATGTCGTTTCGGCAGCTCGATTCTATCCAGGAGAACGAATGCGATACTTGCTCGGCGCGGCTTTGTTTTTAGTCATTCCAACGATTGGATGCATGCCAAAGAGCGGAGGCAGCGTCGTGAAGGAGGGCGAGGCGG
>JAYWBY010000240.1:0-5629 GCA_043781115.1 Pseudomonadota bacterium | reverse complement strand
GCGCGATGATGCCGCGGCCGCCGACGGACCGTTGCGCTCCGACGTGCGTTTCCCAGGCGCCGCCGACGCCGCTGAGCTCGCGGTGACCGACCGACTCGGCGCAAACTTGGCCGGTCAGATCGATCTCGACGGCCGTGTTGATAGAAATCATGCGGTGATTGGCGCCGAGCACGGCGGGATCGTTGACCACCGACGACGGCTGCATTTCGATCGCGGCGTTGCGGTCGACGAACCGGTAGAGCTCCGGCGAGCCAAAAACAAACGAGCCGACGATCTTGCCCGGCCAAAGCGTCTTGCGTCGGCCGGTGATCGCGCCCGAATTGTAAAGATGCATGATGGCGTCGTTGATCATTTCGGAATGAACGCCGAGGTCTCGCTTAGCGGCAAGCAGCTGACCGATGGCGTTCGGGATCGCGCCGATGCCGAGCTGCAGGGTCGCGCCGTCCGGCACCAGGTCGGCGACGACGGCGGCCACGAGCTGGTCTTCTTCCGCCAGGTAAACCGCCGGGGAGGTCGATAGCGGGTGGTCGAAGGGAACGAAATGATCCACCCAAGAGCAGGGAATTTGGGTCGATCCGTAGGTTACAGGTAAGCGCGGGTTCACTTCGAGCACGACGGTGCGGGCAGCGCGAAGAATTTCCGCCTCGTAGCATGCACTGGGGCCCAAGCTCACGAATCCGCGCTCGTCCGGCGGGGTGCAGCTTCCCCAGAAAACGTCGATCACCCGATCGCGCGTCAGGTTGCGAGCCCACTGCGACAAATGCTGCGGCACATAGTGGACCGACCCGTGCCCTTGCAGGCTGCGCACGGCGGCGGTCAAGAACATCACTTCGATTTCCAGGTGACCAGCGAGGTTCCTATCCGAAAAGCATGGGTAGTTTTCGGAAGGATTGGCGCAGTGCAAAGTGACGCCGTCGAGCGCGCTACAACGCTCGGCGATCTGGCCAAGAAAGCCGCGGGGCTCCGCCGCCGCCATCGACGCCACGACCCGCGAGTTGCTGGTGATGAGCTGAAGCGCCGACCCGAGGTCGAGGGTCTTCGCTTTGAAATCAGTTGCGTCGCGCAAGATGGCCTCCGCTTAAGTGGAACCAGCACAGTGCAGGTCGCATGCCAAAACCAAAGGAGTGAGTTCGCTCAGATTCGCGCATCTCGCTGCGGCAAATGACGCCGCATCGATAGTCGACCGACTAGGTCCGCCTGGCACCGAACTTGCTTTGTTGTCTGCCGTTCGCCTAGTTAGTTTCTGGCGCGGAACGCGCCAGAAACTATCCTGAGGGACAAAGTCCCGAAGGATCTCGGTAATTACAGATATAACCATCGAGATCCCACGTCGCTGCGCTCGTCGGGATAGATTCTGGCGCGTTTCGCGCCTGAATCTAGTTACACCCTGAAAATCTCATCGAGGAGTTCACAATGAAGTCATGGTCGTCCTTTGCGCGCGTCTTGGCGGTTCTTGGTTTGTATGCAGGCGGGGCCGCGCCGGCATTTGCCGACGGACCGGTCTTGGTAACCTCCCCCGTGGAGAAAGCCTTCGTGCCGCTGGGCTTCGACGACAACGACAACGCCGAAGTTGTCATCTACGGTCATTTCACCAGCACCTGCTTCAAGACCGGTCCGGCCAAAGCCACCGTCGACTACGACACGATGACCGTGACGGTCGACGCCCAAGCCTATCGCTACACCGGTGGCTGCGCCCAAGTCGTGGTGCCGTTCACTCAATCTGTGAAATTCGGCCAAGTTCGGGCCGGCTCTTATACCGTCGTCGTGACGAACCGCCCGGAAGCTGGCACGGCAGGCCTTGACGTCGCTTTCGCCACGACCAATAGCGCTGACGATTTCAACTACTTGCCGGTCGGCGCCGTCCGCATGAGCATGCTCGCCGACGGTTCGCGCCAATTGACGCTCGAGGGTGAATATCCATACACGTTCGTCGGCTGCATGACCTCGAAAGAAGTGCGCGCAACGGTCACCCCAGGTTACGTCGTCGTCGTCCAACCGATCGGCGAGTTCGTCCAAGACGAACGAGACCCGAGGTGCCTCGCCCAGCGCGAGTCCAAGAAGTTCGTCCTCACTAAAATCGTCGACGGACCCTTCCGCGGTACCGATTATTTAATCCACGTCCGAGTCTTGGCGGGATCGTCGCTGAACCAAATCGTCGACCTGCGCGGCCGCTGACCGGCGATTTCGGCTATTTCTGGGGAAGCTTTACGATCGAGAACCAAAAGTTGTCGATCGCCTTCACGACTTCGATGAACCTCTCCATGTCGACGGGCTTCGAGATGTAGCAATTGACGTGCAAATCGTAGCTTCGGATGATGTCTTCTTCCGCGGTCGAGGTCGTCAATACGACGACCGGAATGCGCCGGAGGACCGGGTCCATCTTGATCTCTTGCAGCACTTCCCGGCCGTCTTTTCGAGGCAAGTTGAGGTCGAGCAGGATGATGTCGGGGCGCGGGGCGGAGGCGAATGCGCCGCGGCGATGGAGGAAGTCCATGGCTTCGACTCCGTCGGTGACGACCGACAGTTTATTGCGGACTTTGCCCTCTTTCAGAGCTTCGATGGTCAGGCGCACGTCGCCGGGGCTATCTTCGACGAGGAGAATTTCCACGGTCTTGATGTTCACGGCGCGACCCTTTCGACGGGAATGGTGAAGTGAAACTGGGTGCCCTGGCCCGGCGCCGAGTCGAACCAAATCTGTCCGCCGTGGCGCTCGACGACCTTCTTGCAGATCGCCAGGCCGATGCCGGTGCCGGAGTATTTGTCGCGTGTATGCAGGCGCTGGAAGATGATGAAGACCTTTTCTTCGTAGCCAGGCTCTATGCCGATGCCGTTGTCGCTTACGGTGAACTTCCAGAATTCGCCGTCCCGCACGGCCGTGACCTTGACCTCGGCCGGTTGGCCGACGACGGCGAATTTCAGGGCGTTGCCCACGACGTTTTGAAATAGTTGCGCCAACTGGACGGCGTCACCGGTCACCTTGGGCAACTTCGAGCTGGTCACGCGCGCCTTCGTCTCCTCGATCGCGACTTGAAGATTGGCCAGGACTTGGCGGAAGACGTCGGCGGTGTCGACGGTCTCGAACGGGCGGCCGCGCGTACTGATGCGCGAATAGGTCAGCAGGTCGTTGATTAGCGACTGCATTCGCTTGACGCCGTCGACGGCGAAATCGATGAATTCCACGGCATCGGAATCAAGCTTGTCCGCGTAACGACGCTTCAAAAGCTGCGTATAGCCGCCGACCATCCGCAATGGCTCTTGGAGGTCGTGCGAGGCCACATAGGCGAATTTTTCCAATTCGTCGTTGGAGCGCTTCAATTCTTCGTTGGACCGGGCCATCGCGCGATGAAGGCGCCTTAGATCCGTGACGTCGCGGATGATCGCGATGGCGCAGACCGCCCCGTCGACGTCCACCGGACTCAAGCTGATTTCGACGGGGATGGTTTGGCCGTCCTTGCGCTTCGCGGAAAGCTCGAGACCCATGCCCATCGGGCGTTTGTGAGGCTCGTCGAAATACCCTTCGCGTAATTTGTCGTGGCGCGGCCGAATGTAGTCGGGCACCAGGAGCTCGATAGTCTGGCCGACTAGTTCATCACTGGAATAGCCGAGGAGTTCGACGCACTGGTCGTTGGCCAAAGTGATTACTCCCTTGCGGTCGCACATCAGAATGCCGTCGGGCGCGGCTTTGAGCAGGCTTCTAAATATGGAGTCTTCGCGGGCTCGGTTCATGCGCCGAGACTAGCAATCCAGCTGCCGCTTTTCTCCCCCGAAGTAGGTGAAGATGAAGCAGGGAAACGGTTGCGCCAAATAGCACCCATCAGTCGCATTCCGCGCTATTATGCGCTATATAGCACAGCAACCGCTTTCTTCCGGCAATATTTAACAATAAAATCAATTCATTATGTTCCACGGCAACTGGCACCGATGTTGCTCAACTGACTTGGAACACCTGACCCAAGGACACGCCGTGGCCCACGCCCCCAAAACCCCTCCAATCGCCCCCCTTGTCTCATGGGCCGCAGCCATTGCCGACAACGTACGCAATCCGGTCGGCGGGGTCACCGCGGCCCTCGAAATCATCGCCCGGGAAATTGAAACTTGGCGGCAGACGGGCACCTGCGACCAAGCGCTGCTCGACGACTCGCTGGCGAGATCGAAAGCGCGCCTGCATGCTTTAGCCGACTATGTCGCCGAGCTTACCGATTTTTCCAAACCGCTCGCGATCGCCCCGACCCTCCTCAAGGTCGACCCATGGCTTCAGCGGCTAACCAACGCGCTTGACCTGGCTCGTCGCGAGCCGTTCCATCACCGGGTTTTGGCGGGAGCGGAGCTCATGTTCGCCGACGAAGGCAAACTGATTCCCGCACTCAAGGCCTTGATCGTGAATAGCGTCGAGGCAATCGGTCACTCCCAAAGACCGTCGGTTCGCTTGACCATCCAGAAAAGCGAGCGCAACGGCACGACCGGCACCTTGATTCTGCTCGAAGACAACGGACCGGGATTCGATCCGCATGCGCTCGAACGAGCGTTCGAGCCGTTTTACTCGAGCAAAGTCGCCGGCACCGGCCTCGGGTTGTCGCTGGCCCGCCGCTGCGTCGCGGCGCATCAAGGTGAAATCGAACTGAGTCGGTCGAAGGATTTGGGCGGCGCCGCCATCGTCATTTTTCTCCCGGATCACGTTCCTCCGGACGCCAAGCACAGGAAGACCGTATGAATCCCAAACAATTGCCCCCGAACGCCCTGAAAGACATTCGCGTCTTGGTCGTCGACGACGAAGACATTTTGGCCTGGGGCATCGACACCGAACTCAAAGCACTTGGCGCGGAAGTACAACGCGCCGGCAGCGTCCGCGAAGCGCTCGAACGGTTTAGCGCCTTTGCCCCGGACTTGACGATCACCGACCTGCGCTTGCCCGACGGCAACGGCTTGGAGTTGGTGAAGAAGTGGCGCCTCGATGCCCCTGAGATGCCGGTGATCTTGATCACGGCGCACGGCGCGGTCGACTCGGCGATCACCGCACTGCGCCTTGGCGCCTTCGACTACTTGCAAAAACCCTTCGACATGAAGAATCTGGTCGCCGCCGTCAAACGTGCGGCGGAAATCGCCAAACTCCGTCAAAAGGTCGGCCACCTCCAGGGACGAGACGCCACCGCCCCCGAGGTCGACATCGTCGGCGAGGCCCCGTCAATGCTCCGCATGAAAGAGCGACTGCGCCGGGTCGCCAAGAGCAAGGCCGACACCGTCTTAGTCCTCGGCGAAAGTGGCGCCGGTAAGGAATTAGCTGCCCGCGCCATCCACGAGTGGTCCGACCGGGCGGGCCAACCCTTCGTCGAAATCAACTGCGCGTCCATTCCCGAGACGCTTCTCGAGAGCGAACTCTTCGGCTACGAACGGGGCGCCTTCACCGACGCCCGCGAGCGCAAACTCGGCCTGTTTGAAGTGGCCCGCAATGGGACGATCTTCCTCGACGAGATCGGCGAGATGCCGCTGAAGCTCCAGGCGAAGATGCTAAGGGCGCTTGAATACCGGCGTTTCAAGCGTTTGGGCGGGACCAAGGACATCGAGTTCCAAGGCCGCATCGTCGCCGCCACCAACCGAGACCTCGGCACCGAGGTCGCCGAACAGCGCTTCC
>JAYWBY010000239.1:0-14776 GCA_043781115.1 Pseudomonadota bacterium | reverse complement strand
CGGAGGTGCCTGACCCCGTTATTTTGATAGGGGCTTGTAGACCAAGGCCGCGAGGACGGCGCCGATCAACGGCGCCACCCAAAAGACCCAGAGCTGCTCGACGGCCCAGCCGCCGACGAAAATGGCCACGCCCGTGCTGCGCGCCGGGTTCACCGACGTGTTCGTGACGGGAATGCTGACCAAGTGGATCAGCGTCAAAGCCAAGCCGATGGCGATCGGCGCGAAGCCTTTCGGCGCGCGGCCGTCGGTAGAGCCGAGAATGATGAAGAGGAAGACGAAGGTCATCACGACTTCGCAAACGAAGGCGGCGCCGAAGCTATAACCGCCCGGCGAGTGCTCGGCAAAGCCGTTGGACGCAAACCCTCCCGCGACGTCGAAGCCGGCCTTGCCGCTGGCGATAAAAAAGAGCACGCCACCAGCGACGCACGCGCCGACGACTTGCGTGATTACGTAAGGCACCACGTCTTTCCACGGGAAGCGGCCGGCGGCGGCCAAGCCGACGGACACGGCGGGGTTTAAGTGGCAGCCCGAGATGTGGCCGATCGTGTAAGCCATCGTCAGAACGGACAACCCGAAAGCCAGCGACACGCCAAGTAAGCCGATGCCGACCTGGGGAAAGGCAGCGGCCAAAACCGCGCTTCCGCAACCTCCAAGCACCAACCAGAACGTCCCGATTCCTTCAGCCAAAAGCTTCTTGCCGAGCATCGTCATCTCCTAGGTGATTTTCGAGGCTGTCTTTGCTCTCATGATAACGGGGTGTAGCTTTAATTTCCACTGTATTTCCGGCACTCTGCAGAACTGTTGCGGCCTCCCTCGCCACGGGGCTAGGATGAGCCTTTAAACCAATGGGCGAGCGCGATGACCAACGATGTGCGGGACAATTTGATCGAACCGGCGGCCAATGCCGTTACCTATGGCTCCTATCTCAAAGTATCGGAGCTCTTGGACCTCCAAAAACCGCTGACGACCCCGCTCCAACACGACGAAACGCTCTTCATCGTCATCCACCAGGTCTACGAACTCTGGTTCAAGCAGATCCTCCACGACCTCGCTGCCGCGGGTGAGGCGTTGGCAAAAGATCAACCGATGTCCTTCATTCGCATCGCCAACCGCATCGGCACCATCCAGTCGGTCCTGACACACCAAGTCGACATCCTCGAGACGATGACGCCCGTCGACTTCAACCGCTTCCGCGACAAGTTGAATCCCGCCAGCGGCTTCCAGTCTTGGCAATTCCGCGAGTTGGAGTTTCGCTTGGGCGCCAAGGAGCCGGCGTACCTCAAGTTCCACAAGAACGACCCCGTCGCCACCAAGTCGCTCGAGCAGGCCATCGACCAGCCGACGATTTACGACCGCTTCCTCGGCCTCTTGGCGCGCCGCGGCTTCGCCATTCCCGTCGAGGTCCTGAAGCGCGACGTACGCCAGCCCTATCAGTCGCAACCCGCGGTTTTGGACGTCATCCTGAAGATTTATCGCGAGTCGGAACGTCACTATGATCTATACTCCACTCTAGAAGCCCTAATTGATCTCGACGAAGGCCTGCTCCTCTGGCGCTATCGCCACGTGGCGATGGTCGAGAGAATGATCGGCAACCGCAAGGGCACCGGCGGCTCGAGCGGAGTCAAATACCTGTCTCTCACGCTGACGAAGCGCTTCTTCCCGGAGATCTGGGAAGCCCGCAACGGACTTGGAGATACCACTTATGGCAAAGGCGACGGACCTCTCCCGGGCGCAAAGTAAGGTCAACAAACTCACCTTCGAGCTCGAAGAGTATCCGATGGAGGAGCTCGCCAGGATCCGCAAGGAGCTGGTGAAGAAGGGCAAGCCCGTCTACGACTTCGGCACCGGCGACCCGAAGATCCCGACCTGGGAGCCGATCCGCGAAGCGATGAAAGAGGCGATCCCCGAGATCAGCCAATACCCCAGCGTCAAGGGCATCGACGCCTTGAGAGAAGCGCAGCAGGGGTACCTCGAGCGTCGTTTCGGCATCCGCGACGGCTACGAAATCATCCCGACGGCTGGCAGCAAAGAGGCGATCTTCCACATCGCGCTGAGCCTCGTCGGGCGCGCTGGCGGCAAAAAACACATCATTTATCCGGATCCGGGCTATCCCGTTTACCGGTCGTCGACGAAATTCGCCGGCGGCACCCCGTTCCCCGTCAAGCTTTCGCCGGAGAATGGCTTTCTACTCGAGCCCTGGGAGTTGCCGCCCTACATTCAGCGCGACGCCGCCGCCATTTGGATCAACTACCCACACAACCCGACCGGCGCCGTCGCCACGCGCGATTATTGGGAGAAGGTCGTCGAGTGGTGCCACAAGACCGACACGATCCTCCTCTCCGACGATTGCTACGTCGACATCTATGACTCGGCAATCGACCAGAAGCCAGTCGGCGACACCAAGCTCGACGAGCGCCCGATGTGCCCGCTGCAGCTTTCCAGCGACCGCGTCTTGACGTTCATGAGCCTCTCCAAACGCTCAGGTATGACCGGCTACCGCGCGGGCTTCATCGCCGGCGACGCCGACATCATTCAAGCGGTGCTCAAGGCCCGCGCCAACTTCGGCGTCGGCGCCCCCGACTTCGTCCAGAAGGCCGCGGTCGTCGCCTGGAACAACGACGAGCACGTCCGCGAACGCCGTCAGATCTTCACCAAACGCATCGCCGCCGCGGCACCCCTCTTCCGTGAGTTGAACTTGCTCGACAAGTCGCCGGAGGCGACCTTTTACCTTTGGGTGAAGATCCCGAGCGCCTTCGGCACCGCCGACGTCCGCTTCTGCCTGGGGCTCGCCGAATACGGCATCATTTGCAGCCCGTCGTCGTGGCTCAGCGAGAGCATCAAAGGCTACGCCCGTTTCGCGCTCGTCCCCGACGAAGCCGCGACGGCGGAAGCCTTGGGCATCATCCGAGAGTATGTCAACAGCTGAACTCGGAGCGTCGCGTCGCCATGCCCACGGTAGATTTTAGGCCGGTGAACACAAAAGTCGAGGTCGACCCGGGCACCAAGCTGCTCGTCGCCGCGACGCGCAACAAGGTGCAGCTCCGCTTCGGCTGCGCCTCGTGCCGCTGCGGCACCTGCGGCGTGGCCGTGTCGGGGACCGCGCAGCTCACAAAGATGAAGCCCGACGAGCAAGCGCTGCTCTTGAAAATGGGGCTGAACACCGATGGCTCCGTGCGGCTCGCCTGCCAGACGCGGATCGAAAGCGGCGACGTCGTCGTCGACTTGGCATTTCAGAACACCTATTCGCCGGACGACGGCGACGACGCGGAAGACGACGCTTAAAGCGCAAATTCGCGCGGCGCCAAAGCGTCGGCGTGCTCTTACTCTTAGTTAATGCAGAACCGAAAGACCAAATTGCGCGGCCAGTCTTCCGCAACTTCACCGGTCTGAACATTGTAGTTCATGTTCGGACCGCCAGTCGTGGCGACCGGAATCACAGTGTTCGGCTGGATCGTACCTATGCCGAATATTTCGCGGGCGCCGTCGCCCACTAAACCGTGAGCCACGGCGGTCGAGACCTCGGCACTGGTAGGGATTCGCCACCCCGCCCCAAAGGCTTGCTGGCAAGAGGTTCCGGCCGTCCCGCCGCCGGGACCGCTGAAGAGCCGCCACTTCTTGCCAGGGGTTTCGCTCCAGAAGAAAGGCGCCCCCTGAACGGCGACTCTTGAGGTGCATTCGAACGGCCGGTAGCTGTTGCCTTTGATCACGATTCCCGTGGACGTCGATGGCGTCAACGTCAAGTTGGTTGAAGGAAGAGTCAAAGGCGCGCCCTCGTACGACGCATTTACGAGGATATCCCCTTGAAAGGCAATCGCGAAGTTCACGGTCTGACCAGCATCAACGATGCCTCTGTCAGGCGTAATCGTGCACTTAGCAGCACGCGGAGTCGGCTCGTCGAAAAAGGCCTTCGAGGCAAGCGTCCCGACGAAGGCGTTGAAAGTCGTGGCGCCGCCGTCGACGGACGCCGCGGCTGCATTACGTGCAGTGGCGCGGTCGCTGAAAATTGCCGGACGAGAGCCGCCGAAGGCCCGATCCACAATCCAGTCGATACGAGCGTCGCGAGATGCATTCTGACTTGGCATGTCGGACACGAGCTGGTTATATCCGGAGGCCTTAGCGATCAGATCGGCGAGTATTGTCGCCCGTTGATCCGAACGAAACGCACGCTGCGTCACGATCCTGTCCATGGCGTTTGCCAATTCAATGGCAGAAGGCAACCTATGTAGGGCGCTTGTATATACGCCAATGATGTAACGGTCGAGAAAGGTCCAATAGGCCGCCAAGCCGATGGCGCCGACCGGGTTGACCGCGTGGAAGATCTGACCGCCGATGCGCGTATCAACAATGGGAGAGCAGTCCCCTGACGAGCACGCCGAACGAGGCGTGCCAAACGGGATGAGCAACTCGGCTCCAAGATCCAATGTCGCGTCGGTGAAACCTTGGGTATAATAGCGATCGTCGAAGGCCGTGCTCAAGTTGCTGCCGAGAAACTCTTCGACGTAGTCCGCGCCGATCGGCGTGCAGCGTTGATAGAACGCGGTCTTGACCGGATGTTGCTTCGTCAAACAGTCGTCAGCAAACGGGCGTACCATCCCGGTGTCGGTATCGAAGTCCACCGCTAGCGGGTAAAAAGCTTCGTTTGCCAAGCCGCCCAGTGCCAGGTTTTGGTGCCGCCGTGACTACTGGGTTGACCGCCTTGGTAAGCCCGAGGAGCTTGGTGTTGAGGCATTGGACCCGGTGGCCGTTGACGTTCCACTTGAGAACCGTGTGTTGCTGGTTTTCGATGCTCGCCGATACAGAGACGCGATCCCCTATCTTGACGTCGGCGAATTCGCTCTTCGACGGCGCGGTTACTTTGACGCGGTCTTCCTGGGACGACTGAATCGTCGCCGCATCCGAGGCCAAGACCAGCCAGCGATCGTTGCCGCTCATGTCAATAATCTGCCCGGAGTAACTCGAATTGACCAACGCGAGCTGATCGGGTCGATCATCGTTACCGCCAGTCGGCGCCAAGTAGCGCTTCACTCCGGGAGCGACGCCGCATGCGACAAGATTGCTACAAAAAAGTGCAAAAGTACAAAGGCGAAGTACGATGCGATGCAAAGGGTCTCCCTACTCCGAATTCCTTAGTGGGGCAGCTTCGAGATCCAATCGGAAAGGATCGCGACGCCCGCGGTGTCTTCCACCGAGACGCCGAGGGGCGGCATCCGCAAACTGTCCATCCGCCTAATAACGCGGCTATTTGCCGGGTTTCCGGGCGTGATGGACCCGTTGCCGGACGCGATCCCGGTGACCACCGTCGGCTCCAGGTCGAACGTCGCAACCCGCGCGTCATGGCGGAAAAACAATTTGGTGTCTTTGGCTGCAGCTCCAGCGCTATCGTTGTGGCAGTGCCCACAGTTGCCGTGCAGATATCCCAGTGCCTGGACGTCGAGCGCGGCGCTGGCCGCCGTGGCCGGCGTGAAGTCAAACACCTGCGTCAATTGCGTCGTGAAATAGCCAGAGGCGACGAACCGACTCAAGTCGAAGGAGTTTGCCACGGCGACCGAGGCGCCTGACAGCTGCAGCCCGGAAAACCCGATTAGGTAGCTTTCCGAACCGGCGTGGCATGTTGCACACTTCGACTCCGAGGGGACTTCGTAGGACTTTCCATTGGCGAGGGCCGCGGGAATCATCACGCCGTCGGGACTGGCAGCGGCGTCCGTTTGATCTTCGTTCCATACGAATACCCTTGGCGTCCAGGCCTCTTTTTTATCGGCGACGGCGTTTGCGGTTTTAATTAGAATCCGCGTTTCGAGGCGTCGACTGCCAACGGCGAACTCCTTGACGGCGACTGTGCCAACGGGAAAGACCCAATGACTCTGGTCAGTGGTATCGATCTTGCTACCCGGCGGGATCAAGATCGCGCGCTTTTTTGACGCGCCATCGGCCCACAAAGGATAGCGCGGTTCATAGAAGCGAAAGCCTGCGATCAAGCTCGCCGTCCCGATGTTCGAGTAAAGACCCGCGGTGCTCAAGGATCCGGCTGCTGCGACAGTGGAACCGTCAGGGTATCTTCCGACGTTGACGCCGAGTCCGTTGTTGCTGGCAACCGCGGAAGCACCGTCGGCAGCGCGCGCCGTAACGCAAACGTGATAGGCTCCGACCGGCAACGGGTCGATACGAGCGAAGCGCGTGGTCAAACCCGTTTGCGAAAGGCGAGGTGATTCGCATGCGGGCCCCGCGCCAACAGCGACGTCATAGCTGGAAGCACCGGCGTCGTCCCAATGGATGGAAATCTTAGGACTGACGTCAAAGCTCACTTCGTCGTCAAGGGCGATCGCGAACGGCTTAAGTTGCGTGCTGTCGGAATTTCCCGAAACAGACAGGGAAATCCGACCGCGATGATTGACGAAGTCAAGGCGGCGCGGCGTCCCGGCAAGTGCTGCCGCTGAAAAGTTGATTTTAATGGTGTCAGTTGTCCAGTTCCACTCACTCGCCTTGCGATCCTTGCAATTGTCGGTGACAGTACCGGAGACAGTCAGTAAGTCGTCGCGCGCGGCGTCAAACTCGATGCGGTCTTTGCGAGACGTCGTTTGAACGGCGAAGTGTATGGCGGTGCCAGTCGCCGTTCCGTAGTCCTTGCCGTTGACGTTATTACCTTCGAAGTTAAGAAATTTGACATTTTGAAAGCCTTTGTTGGGACTGCTACCGGTGATGTCGGCGGTCCACTTGAGGCAATCGGCGCGATAAGTCGGTAAATTCCTGATTTCAATTGCGACATGACGATAGTCCAGCGGCGTGTCGCTGATGTTCAGGGCGGCAGAATCGAGTTCCACGGAATTATTGTCGTTACCTGTAGACTTCCGGAGGGTTTCACTCTGCTTGCCGCAGCCAAGTCCGACGAAAATCAAGGCTGCTACAACTTTGCGAGGGTTACCCATCAGAAAGGCTCCTTTAAGCACTTAAAAATTGCCGAGAGACCCATTTCGGAATTCGCAGTTGGTAGTTTAGCTTCGGGCATATTTCTCTTAGAAGGCGGTGGTTTAGCTTGCCTCATTTGTCGTTCCCGAGTCAGGCCGGGCCTATTTTTCTTAACTGACCCGTGGCCCTGCTGGGCACGACGACTTCCCAGATGCTATGGGGCCGTCAATAGTTTGAATATCCAACCTACCCACCTAAATGGCGCCGAACGAACGGAGTTCCACCCATCCCTCTACCTTTGGGTGAAAATCCCGAGCGCCTTCGGCACTGCCGACGTCCGCTTCTGCCTTAGGCTCGCCGAGAAACGGCCTCATTTGTAGCCCGTCGTCGTGGCTTAGCGAAAGCATCAAAGGCTACCGCCCGTTGCACGCTCGTTTCCGACGAAGCGGCGACTGCAGTAGCCTTGGCATCATCCGAGAGTACGTCAACAGCTTAGCTCGGAGTGTCGCGTCGCCATGCCCGCCCCAGATCTCTCGACTTACAGAAATCTTGGCACCCCCAAAACAAATGGCGCCATCAGCCCCCTTTCTTCGTTCCTCCCCGGACAGTTTCATTCCCGCTGCCCTAGGAGAAGTTGCATGGTCCGCCGTTTCGTCGCTTTCTTGGTTTTTTCCGTCCTTTTCGCTGCACCAGCCTTCGGGGTGTCGCCCTATTTCGAGTTCGGGGGCGGACCGCGTCCGCTGCTGGGCATTGACGCGGGGATTCGGGATGACGACTGGGGAGGCGTCGACCTAGGAACCGGGGCTGGCACGGCACTCGATGCGCTAAACGCCCTTTTCACTTTCGAGGGCCATATAGATAAGGGCTACTTCTCCCTTCGCTATCAAACGCCAACCTGGAATGGCTTCAGCGTCGCCGCCGGCCCGTCACTCAACTACCGAACCACAGAAATCACCACTTCTATGGTGGGTAGCCGCAAACCCGGCACCAATTGCATCGGCTGTGAGGAAACCGTCAGCTATGGTCGCTTCTATCAATACGGTCCCGAGGTCGGTCTAAACTGGCGCACCGAACCAACGAAGCATCTCTACTTCGCCGTCGACATCGCTTCGCGCTTTGTTGGGGTGGGCTCGTTCGTGCGCAAGGAGCGCGATTATCAGTCCCTCGACGCAGATTGGCAGAGTGCGAAACAGGAAATTGATGCATGGGCCCACAAGCAGAAGCTCAGTCAAGAGTGGGCGAGGCTCGGGATGATGAAGCTGGGGATAAAGTTTTAGGCAGGGACGGAATCCTCCGTGACCGAGGGAAGTGGCGTTTGTAGCCAAGTAGAAAAAAGGGTTCGGGCAAACCGAGCCGCCTCTCACTCGCGAGAGGCGGCTCGTCTTGCCCGGCATCACACACCATTAGACTGTGGCGCGAAAGCGCCACGGTCTATTTATGCTTTAGAAGGAACTCGGCCAACTGCACGAACTCGCGCGGAGCCAAAGCGTCGGCGCGACGCTCCAGATCGATCGGGCACCCCGCCTCGCCGGTCTCGCCGAGAAACTGTTTGACGCTGTTACGGAGCTTTTTCCGGCGTTGGGTGAAGGCGACGCGGGTCACTTGCTCGGCTTGGAGCAGGACGTCGTCCGGCAGCGGATCGCGCCGCGGCTGCACGAGGATGACGGCGCTGTCGACTTTTGGCACAGGCTGAAAGCAGCTCCTCTCGACCTTGAACTCCATCGTGATCTCGGCGCGAAGCTGCGCGAAGACCGTGAGGCTGCCGAAGTCCTTGGTGTTCGGACGGGCGATGACGCGCTGGGCGAACTCGAGTTGCGTCATGAACATCATCGCCGACAGATTCTTCATGGCGGTCAAGCCGCGCAAGAGCAGCGGGCTGGAGATGTTGTAAGGAATGTTGCCGACCACGGCGCTGCGAGCGCCGGAAGCGGCGATCCATTGCTCCCAGTCGAACTTCAAAATGTCGGCGTTGACGATCTCGAGCTTGCCCTTCGACCCGGCGGGACGCGCCGCCGCGTACTCCTGGAGCTTGGCGGCGAAGCGATCGTCTTTCTCCACGGCTAAAACGTCGAGCCCGAGTTCCAAAAGGCCACGCGTCAAGACGCCGCCACCCGGGCCGATTTCGAGGACGCGTTCGATGCGCAGCTCTTCCAGCTTTTGCACCATGCGCTGCACCGGCCAATCGGTCTTCAGAAACACCTGACCGAGGGACTTCTTCTGGCGTAAACCTTCGGGCTCGAAACGTCTCAAACTCCCGCCTCCGCATGGAATGCGTAGCGCGAGTACGCGTCGAAATCTTGATTTTCCTCGGGCGCTCCGGTCAACCGGCGGCGTTCCGCCAAGTGGAAGCCGTAAGCAGCGATCATCGCGGCGTTGTCGGAGCAAAAACGCGGCTCCGGGAAGAAGGCCGGCACGGCGACACCGTCCGCCATGAGTTTCCGAAAACGCTGGTTCGCGGCGACGCCGCCCGCAACGAGCGCGGAGCGCGTTCCGGGATTTTGACGCAACGCCTCGCTGAGCTTTCTGACGATCTGACCGAGCGCTTCGTCTTGGAAGGCGGCGCAAATGTCGGCGAGGCGAGGCGCCGGGATCGGTTTCGGCTCGCCACGGACGAGGTTGGCCATGAAGGTCTTCAGGCCCGAGTAGCTGAACTCGAGGCGGGCCTTCTCGCTGACCATGCGCGGCATGGCTATCTTCTTCGGATCGCCGTCCCTCGCCAGGCGCTCGATTTCGGGACCGCCCGGATAGCCGAGGCCCAAAAGTTTGGCGACCTTGTCGAAGCACTCGCCGCAGGCGTCGTCGATCGAGTGGCCGATCAACTTGTAGTCGGTCGGCGAAGCCATTTGATAGAGGTTGGTATGGCCTCCCGAGACGACGAGGGCGAGCGTCGGGTAAACCTGGCTGGCGTCCGCGGCGACGCCGAGCAAGGCGCCGTGCACGTGAGCATGAACGTGATCAAGCGGAATCAGCGGTTTGCCTAACGCGAGGGCGAGGCCTTTGGCGTAAGCGACGCCGACGAGGAGCGCCCCGATGAGACCGGGACCTTGGGTGACGGCAATGGCGTCGACATCGCTGAGTTTCACTCCGGCGGCGGCCACGGCTTCCTGAACTAGCGGCGCAATGACGCGCAGATGCTCACGCGACGCGACTTCCGGGACGACCCCACCGAAAGGCTTGTGCACGGCGATTTGCGACGCGATGAGCGACGACAAGACGTGGCGGCCGTCGCGCACCAGGGCCACCGCCGTTTCGTCACAACTAGATTCGATCCCGAGGACTAACATGGCAGGGACTGTAGCATCTCAGCCTTTACCTGCGCCCCCGTTTTTGCCTTCGGCCAGGCGTTCCTTGGCCTTGGCGGCTTCGTCCGAATCGGGAAACTCTTTAATCAGTTCTTCGTAGTAGACCTTGGCGGTCGCGACGTCGCCCAGGTGGCGGAAGCAGTCGCCAATCCGCATCTTGACGGTCGGCACGAGCTTAGCCGAGGGCTTGCCTTCGAGGAACTCGTTATACTTCAGTGCCGCTTCGCGCATCTTGCCGATCTTGAAATAACTCTCGGCGAGAAGGAAGCGGACCTGCTCCTTGTCGCTACCTCCGGCTTCCTTCAAAACCTTCGGCGCGTCCTCGATGACCTGTTTGTAGTGCTTATCGTTGTAGGCCTGTTCTAAGTCCTGAGGGCCGCTGAGGGATTTATGGGCTTTTTTTTTGGACGTTAGTCCGGCCTTCTTTAAGGCGTCGAGTAGCTCTTCCTGAGCTTGCTCCATGCTCTCGACTCGCTCGGAAAGTTTGGCGAGAGTCGCCGCGACCGAGTTTTCTTGGGCGCTGGCGTCGCCGCCGGGCATTTGGCCGGTCGCTACGCCAACCCGCAGCGCGTCGATGTCGCCGTGTAACTGTTGGAGTTCGTGGTTGACGCGGTCCATCTCGGAGGCGGTGTTGGCCAAACGCTTGTTGGCGTTCTCGCCCGTCGCTTCGGCCTTCTTGCTGCTGTCTGTGAGGTTGCGCTCGAGGTTTAGCAGCCGGGTTTGGACATTGAAGATGTCGCCCTGCATGTCCTTCTTTTCTTTAGGAGTAATGCAGGCGCTCAGGGCCAGGATCAGGGCCAATGGCAGACATCGCATGATAACCGCTCCCCTTGCTCTATGGATGCCAAGATTAAATCATAGGCAGGCGGAGATAGGCAATGTTAGACGCGGGCTTAGCCCGCTTTTGTAATGCGGTTGCGGCGCCGGCGGATGGCGACGGTCAGGGCATAGATGTCGTTCGCCTCGAACTTCCAGCGTTCGTAATAGGGCTTAGGGACCTTGTTAAAGACGTATTCGAGCTGGAGGTTCTCTTTTTCGATCATCAAGGCGCGAATTTTGCTGATTCGTTCATCGATCCGGGCTAGCAACTCGGCGTCGGCGGCGGCTGGCCCAATAGCCATTTTCTCTTGGTTTTCAGTGATTTCTGCAGTATGTTCAGCCCGCCCGCCGAGATTTTCAGCAGAGTCCCCCTCAGTGAGAGGAGACGTTTCGCTCGGGTTTTCTTGATCCGAAATAGTCGTCATGATCCGGCCCCACCACCAGAGTATTCCCGGTTTCTTATCGGTGGCCCGCGTCCTGGCTTGAAAGCACCGCCGGAGGTCCCGCGGGCTGATATTTTAACCGTCTGATATCTTAGAGAGTTTTGACTAAATGGAACACACTGAAGACCTAATCCCGACCTCCCCCCGCCTTGATGATTCTTCCGATGACGTGGTAATTGAGCGGCCGCCGGTCGTATTCAACATCAAGCCCGAAGTCGCCGCCCTCGGCGTCAATGCCTTCGACGACCTGCCGCTCAACGCCAAAGTGCTAGAGGCCGTCGCCAAGATCGGTTGGACGACACCGACGCCGGTGCAGAAGCTCTGCTTGCCGTTCTCTCTCCGCGGACGCGACGTCGCCGGCTTCGCCCAAACTGGTACCGGCAAGACCGCCGTCTTCCTCCTGACCATCGTCAACAAACTCCTCGCCGCCCGCGCCGAGGGTGAAGTCGGCAAGAACAACAGGGCCCCCGGTGCTTTCGTACTCGCTCCGACCCGGGAGCTCGCGATGCAGATCGAGGGCGACGCCCAAGAGATGTTCCAGCACACAGGCATCACCTCGATGGCCGTCTTCGGCGGCATCGACTACGACAAGCAAGCCCAGCAGCTGAAGGACGGGGTCGACGTCATCGTCGCCACCCCCGGCCGGTTGAAGGACTACGTGCAGAAGAAATTGGTCGATCTGAGCCAGGTTCAGGTGTTCGTCTGCGACGAATGCGACCGCATGTTCGACATGGGTTTCATCGAGGACGTCGAATTCTTCCTCGCCAAGATTCCCGAGACCGCCCAGCGCCTCCTCTTTTCGGCGACTACCAACGAAAACGTCAAAGAGCTGGCATTCGAATACCTCGAGACGCCCGAGTACATCTCGGTCAACCCGGACGTCATCACGCCCGAGCGCATCGAACAGCACGGCGTCCATTGTCACGCCACCGACAAGCTGAAGGTCCTGATGGGCCTGATCCAAGAGCACAACCCGGTCTGCGCCATCATCTTCACCAACACCAAACTGACCGCCGAATGGCTGCACTACAAGATGACAAACAACGGCATCGAGGCCGACCTGATCACCGGGGACCTGCCGCAGAACAAACGGATCAGGCTCATCCAAACGATCAAAGAGGGCAAGCTGAAGCTCCTGATCGCGACCGACGTCGCCAGCCGCGGCCTCCACATCTCGCGCGTCACCCACGTCTACAACTTCGATCTGCCCGACGATCCGTCGAACTACATTCACCGCATCGGCCGTACGGCGCGCGCGGGTGCGAAGGGCTACGCCTTCTCGCTCGTTTGCGACGACTACGGTCAGAACTTGGCCGCGATCAACGACCTCCTCGGCGACGCCCGAGTGAATACCGAGTGGCCGAACGAAGCGTATCTGAGCTTCGTCGACAAATCTGGCAACCCGTTCGAAGACCGTTACAAAAAACCGCCGCGTGAATTCACCAGCGCCCCGAGAGAAGATCGTGGTCCGAGAGAAGGCGGCGGCTCCCGCGATGGCGGTGGACGCGGTCCTGGCGGCGGACGCCCGCAAGGCGATCGCCCAGGCGCGGAATCTGGCCGCTTCGAGGGCAATGGCGGTGGACGCGGCCAACAAGGCGGCGGACGTGGAGGTCAAGGTCAAGGCGGTGGACGCGGCCAACAGGGCAGTGGACGCGGCGGTCAAGGCGGCGGACGCGGCCCCGGCGGCGGTCAACGCCCGCAGGGCGATCAGCAACAAGGTCAGGGTGGCGGACGCGGCGGCCAACAGGGCGGCGGACGCAATCAAGGCCAAGGTGGTCGCGGCCAACAAGGCCAGAATCAAGGACGCAACAACAACAACAACCGCGATCGGCCGATGGCCGCCGCGGCGAATTCGAACCACAAGTCGCATGGCGCCGAGGCGTTGGATACGCCGAAGACGTTTGGTGGGACAATTAAGAAGTTGTTTAAGACGATATTTGGGGTGAAATAAAGAGGGCTGACAGGCTTCGCCAGTCAGCAATCGGCTTCAGCTATCGGCTCTCTGCAGTCGGCTTCGGCTTCGGCAATCGGCTTCGGCCATTCAGCCGCAGCTAATCGGATCTTCCGAGTCCGATTGGCCGAAACTGAAGCTGATGCTGAAGCCGATTGCTGATGCTGAAGCCGATTGCAGACTGCCGATGCTGAAGCCGACTGCTGATCTTCCCTTCACTTCTTCGTAAATACCCACGTCGTCACCGACGCCACGCACGTTCCATCCGTACACGCCGTGATATTGACCGCAGCCTTGAAACTACTTCCGTCAAAGTTCCCATAAGTAACCGTGCAAGTCGTCCCTTCCACCGGCTGACTGCAGCCCTTCTGCAGCGTCGCCACGAACTTTTGCTCGAACGCCGCTGGATCCGTGTTCTCGAAGCTTTGCGCCGGCATGGGTTGGCAGCTGTCTTGAACGCAGACCGAGCCCGTGACGTCGTATGTCCCGAGTGGCAAGTTCGCGGGAAAGCCGCCGTTACCCGTCGCCGTTGATGTATCAGTGCCCGTCCCTGTTGAGGTCGAAGTGGTAGAGCGTTTGATAACGGGCATCGGATTCACCTTATTCGCGGCCACGACGGCGTCGATGTTCGCGGCCGCCTGACCGCTGGCGGCCAATCCGTCGTTGACCGCTTGTTGAACGCCCGGATCGGCAAGCGCGGCGGCGAGCAAAGCGCTAAGATCGTCCGTTGTCGGCACGTGAGCTTCGAAGTAGGCATCGATCGAGGTATAGAGGGAACCCAAGTAGATCGATTCACTCGGATGCTCGAAACACCCTGGTCCGGCACGACCGCCGGGGCAATGAGCCATCGCCGCTATCGTCGTCGTGAGGTCGAAGTCGAGGCGCAGAGACACCGAGCCGGTCTCGTCATCGACGGCGTCGGTGGGCAGCATCGTTAGCAGACTCAACGCACCATAAAAGTCGCTCATCCCGAGAAATAGCGGCCCATCGCCAGGGGCCTGATATTCGTCGAGGCGAATCGGGAAACCGTAGGTCCCGTCCTCGCCCGTTTGACCTTGCGCGGCCGGCGCCGAGGTCCAGCCGGTGGAAACCGAGCGGACCACCGAAATCGGTCCGTAAGACAGGGGTCGGCACCGGTATGCGCCGCAGTGCCGCCCTCGCGGTAACGTCGACAGCAGGGTTCCCGTGCTAAGAGACTTCGCGGGAGGCGTGCTGCTCGCGCTCCACTTGATCGCGTCGAAGGTAGTCTGGCATTCGGCGGCCGGGCAGTGGATCGTCGTTTGAAACGGACGCTTCAATTTGGTCAAGTCGACGCCGCCGGTCGCCAAGACGCTAACGGGAACGCTGACGAGCTGAGG
>JAYWBY010000238.1:0-5644 GCA_043781115.1 Pseudomonadota bacterium | reverse complement strand
CACGCCGGATGCGCTGCGCTTTTGGTTGGTGCAGCACACGCTAGTGTCTTTTCATCTTTACGGCCTGACCTCGGAACCGCTCATCGACTACAAAGTCGCTAACGAGGACCTGCAGGAGCACGTCACCAAGTACTTGCTGCGTGGCGTCGGCGTCACCGAGGCGGCGATGAAGCGCTATTTCGACTACCCGAAACTTAACGCCACGGTGAATGCCTGGCTGAAGCGAGATTCAAAAGGATGAGGTTCATGTTGTCACGAATAAAGCTGCCCCTATGGGCCGTCCTGGCGACCGCCTTTTTGGCTGCCCCGGCTTTCGGCCAAGGCCAACCCGTCAAGCTCTCGTTAGCCGATGCCGTGGCGCGAACGCTCGGCGCTTCGACCAAGGTCAAACAAGCCGAGCACGACCTGAGCCGCCAAGTCGAACGCCGCCGAGGCGCCTGGTCGGACGTCGGGCCGCGCGTCAAGGCGGAATACGCCGACGTACGCTTTCACGACGCCCAAACCGCCCAATTTGGCCCGCAGGAAATCACGCTTCGTCCCAAAGAGACGAAGGTCGGTTCGCTGACGGCGTACCAGCCGATCACCGGCGCCTTCGCCCTCGTCGAGAAGGCGCGCTTCGAAGGCGCCCAGGAAGACTTGAAAGATGCGGCCCTGCGCATGACCCGCACCGAGGTCGCTTTTCAAACTGCGGAAACTTATCTGAAGGCGTACGAAGCCGACGAGCAGCTGAACATCGCCGTCCAATCCATCAACGCCGTCGACACGCAAAGAAAAGACGGCGAAGCGCTGGAGCGCGCCGGAAGAATGAACCACGGCGACGTCTTGAAGCTGGAGCTGTCGGTCTCGGAAGCCAAGGCCCGCGCCGCCCAGGCGCGTTCGATGCGCGAGATCTCCTTCGCCGTCCTTCGTCAAGCGCTAGACCTGCCCGTCGACGCCCCGATTGAGCTCGACGGCAAGTTGCCGGACGTCCCCGAGCAAGCGCCCGACCAAGCGCAAGCGCTCCAGCAAGCCGCGACCCAGCGCTTGGAACTCATCCAAGCCCGGACCGGGGTCGAGGTGGCGAGCTTCGGCAAAAAACTGGCGTACACGAACTTTACTCCCAGCGTGAATCTCTTCGCCAAGGTCGAGCGGAACTTCGGGGAAGTGACCGGCTTGGGCCGCGGAGACAAGGACACACATTCTTACGGCCTTCAAGCGACCTGGGACCTTTGGAACAACGGCTCCCACGTCTTCGCTGTGCGCGAGGCCGCCGAACAAACGTACAAGGCGGAGGAAGCCGCGCGCGGCGTCGATCAGCTGATCAAGCTCGACGTGCTGACCGCCTTGTCGAACCTGAAAGCCGCGCGGGAGTCCTTGGCTCTGGCCAAAGTCGCCGTCAACCAAGCCGGCGAGGCCTACCGTATCGAAAAGGTGCGCTTTAAGACCGGCACCCGGTCGGCCACCGATTTGATCTTCGCCGAAACCTCCGAATCCGGCGCCAAAGGCCGCTTGGTTTCGGCGCGCTCGGACCTCGTGCTGTGGAACCTGCGCGTGCAAAAGGCGCTGGGCGTGGAACAACCGAAACTTTAAGTGACGAACTCCCTCGAAAGGAATTTCATCATGTCGCGGCTTACTAATTGGGGATGTGGAACTCTGCTGCTAGCGTTGGTCGCGTGCCACGCTGAAAAAGAAGGTAAAGCTTCGTTGCCTCCGGCTTCACCCGCCACGCCCGCGGCTCCCGCCGCGGCGACGCCGGAACCGGGAACGGAAGTGGCGAAGCCCGCCGAACTTTCGCCCGAGGCGGCGGCCCAGGTGCAGGCGCACGCGGCTCAACCCGCTGCCGCGCAAGAACCCGAAATGGCGGCGGTCGAATATCGTCTGACCGGCCAGATCAGCTCGGTCCGAAAGTCGCAGTTAGCCTTTCGCGTCAACGGTTTCATCAACGAAGTGACGGCGAAGCCCGGCACTTCGGTGAAAAAGGGCGACGTCCTAGCCACCCTCGACGACCGCGACTTCGTCCTCCGCGTCGAGCTGGCGAAGGCCCGGCGCGACCTGGCGAAGGTCGTGCTCGACAACGCCGACAAGGAATTTCAGCGCGAAATCCAGCTGAAGAAGGAAAACGCCTCGACGGCGACGAGCTTCGACCACGTCAAATCCGGTGCCGACCAGGCGCGCTTGCAGTTGAAGCTCGCGCAGCTCGACTTGGACACCGCCGACTTGGCCGAAAAGGACACCCATCTCACGGCGCCCTACGACTGCGTCGTCGCTACCCAGTTCAAGTACGACGGAGAGAACCTCCAGTCCGGCAACGCCGTCCTGGAAATCTTCGACATCGGCGAGCCCGAGATCACCCTTTCGGTGCCCGAGCGCTTGATGGGTACCGTCAAGATCGGCTCGAAGCTCCAGGTCGCGGTGCCTTCCGCCTCGTATTCCGGGGAGGCAGCGATCATCCGCATGGTACCGGTCATCTCCGAGAAGAGCCGCACCTTCCAAGTAATCGGCAAGCTGACTACCTACGATCCCAAGATCGTGCCGGGTTCGTACGCCGAAGCGACGCTGAAATAGTCCGATGACATAGTCTGACGCAATAATTTGATGTTGGTGTAGGAGTCGGGTCATGTTGCTTTCCGAAGTCTCGATCAAGCGTCCGGTGTTCGCCACGATGCTCAACCTGGTGCTCATCGTATTCGGCATCTTTTCGCTGCCTCGCTTGCCCATCGACCAGATGCCGGACGTCGATTTCCCGGTAGTGACGGTGACCGTCGTCTACCCGGGCGCCGACCCCGCCTCCGTCGAGCAGCGCATCCTCGACCCCTTAGAAAGGGCCGTCAACGGCATCTCCGGGTTGGAAAAGCTGTCGTCCACGGCCTATCCGAGTTTGGCGCAGCTGATTTTGCAGTTCAAACTCGAGACCAACTCCAACGTCGACGCTCAAGCGGTTAGGGACAAGATCTTCGCCGCCGTCTCAAAGCTCCCGCCCGAAGCAGAGACGCCCGTCGTCCAGAAGTTCGACATCGGCGGCGCGCCGATCCTGAACATCGCCATCACCAGCGACCAGGTTTCCTACGGTAAGCTCTCGCAGCTGGCAAAGGACGTCATCCAGCCGTCGATCGAGCGGGTGAACGGCGTCGCCGCCGTCAATGCCGCCGGTATCCGCGAGCGCGAGGTGCAGATCTTCGTCGACCGCGAGCACCTGGCGAGCTTTGGCTTGACCGCCGGCGACATCAGCGCCTCGGTCCAGCAGCAGAACCTCGACATGCCGGCCGGCAAAGTCCAGAACGCCGCCACCTTCTCGACGCTCCGGATCAAGGGCCGGCTGGCGCGCGGTCCCGACATCGCCCGGCTGCCCGTGATCTCGAGCAACCCCAACGCCTCGCCGAATCTCAGGATCAGCGACGTCGCCGAGGTCAAGGACGTCATCGCGGAAGAGACGACCGCCAGCTTCGTCGGCCGGACGCCCACCATTTTGCTAAGCGTCCAGAAACAGGCCGGATCCAACACCACGGCCGTCGCCGAGACCGCCAAGTCGACGATCGCTAGCTTGGCGACCCAGCTGCCGAAGGGCGTCAAACTCGAGATCGTGTCCGACAACTCGAAGTACATCAAAGGCTCCATCGACTCGGTCAAGCTCGACCTGGTGCTCGGCGCGCTTCTCGCGACGTTTATCGTCATGGTGTTCTTGCGCGACCTCAGGATTACGCTCATCAGCGCCATGGCCTTGCCGACCGCCGTCATCGCGACCTTCGCCTTTCTCGACGCCATGCATTTCACGCTCAACATGATGTCGACGCTCGGCCTATCGCTGTCGATCGGGATTTTGATCGACGACGCCATCATCGTCATCGAAAACATCCACCGTCACTTGATGATGGGGAAGTCAGGACCCGACGCCGCGCGCGACGCGACCAACGAAATCGGCATGGCCGTTATGGCGACGACCTTGACGATCTGCGCCGTCTTCATCCCGGTCGCCTTCATGGAAGGCATCATCGGCCGCTTCTTCTTCCAATTCGGTTTGACGGTGACCTTCGCCGTCGCCGTGTCGCTGTTCGTCGCTTTTACTCTGACGCCGATGATGTCCGCGCGTCTTCTGAAAGGTGGTGATCACAAGCCGCGGAATCCCTTCCTTTTGCGCGTTTGGCAAATCATCGAGAACGCCCTGACGGCTATCGACAACACCTACCGCGCGCTTCTTGGCTGGTGTTTGCGCCACCGCGGCATCACGATGGCGGCCGGCGCCGCGACGTTCGTGGCGAGCATGGTGCTCTTGCGCTTCGTCCCCGTCGCCTTCTTCCCGAAAGAAGACAAGTCGCAGTTCAACGTCACCTATACGATGCCCGAGGGCACGACCCTCGAGGTTTCGAAAAAGAAGAGCCTCGAGCTTTCCGACGTCATCGGGGCGTACCCAGGCATCGACAAAGTGATTACCGCGATCGCCGCGACCCAGGAGAGGAAACCCAACAAGGTTCGGTTCGACGTCCTCCTGATCCCGAAGGAAAAGCGGACGTTCAGCCAGGCCGATTTCATGGACCGGCTGCGGGCGGATCTCTTGCCCCGCTTCGGCATCAACGGCTCGGAAGTGCTCGTGGCCGACGCCGATCAAGGCGGCGGCGGCCGGTCGCAGCCGATCCAGCTAATTTTTAAATCCGACAACTGGGACGGACTCGTCGCCTTCTCCGACAAGGTCGCGGCCTACGTCAAAAATAGCATTCCGGGCTCCGTCGACGTCAGTACGACCAAGCCGAAGACTCAGGCGGAATTCCGGATTTCGCTCGATCCGGACCGCGCGGCCGACTTAGGCATTACGACGGCGCAGGTCGGCACCACGATTCGGGCGCTCTTCGAAGGCGACAAGATCTCCGAGATAGAAGAGGGGGGATCCACTTTCGACGTCAGGATGCGGATCTCCGACAAAGACCGGTTCAGTGCCGAGGATTTGGCCGGGGTGACATTCCAAAGTCGTCGCGGCCAGCAGATCACGCTCGGCGCCGTCGCCAAAATCACACCCGCCAACGCGCCCGCCGCCATCGAGCGCTTCGACGGCCAGCGGCAGATCACCGTGCTCGCGAACTTCACGGGTAAGGATTTGAACAAAGCTTCCACGGACATTCAGAAATACGTCGCCGACAACATTCCAGCCGACATCACCATGAGCCTCTCCGGTCAGGCCGAAATCATGAAGAAGTCGATCGCGGCGATGCTAAAAGCCTTGGCCCTCGCCGTGCTTCTCGTATTCATGATCCTTTGCGCCCAATATGAACGGTATTTGGCGCCGATGGTCATCATGGCGGCTTTGCCGTTATCGCTGACGGGGGCGTTTGGGTCGCTGCTCATCGCCGGCCAGGTCATGTCGATTTACACGATGATTGGCATCATTCTCCTAATGGGCATCGTGACCAAGAACGGCATTCTCTTGATCGACTTCACCATGCAGAGGATCCGCGAGGGCTTGTCGGTCAATGCCGCCTTGCTCGAGGCCGGGCCGATCCGGCTCAGGCCGATCTTGATGACCACCTTCGCCGCCGGCGGCGGCATGTTGCCGATAGCCATCGGCCACGGCGAGGGCGGCGAGGCTCGTTCGCCGATGGGCGTCGCGGTGATCGGCGGCCTGCTGATGTCGACTTTGCTGACGCTCGTGGTCGTCCCGTGCTTCTTCAGCTTGGTC
>JAYWBY010000237.1:0-1945 GCA_043781115.1 Pseudomonadota bacterium | reverse complement strand
TTTGGGACGTCGGGTAGAGGATCGCTTTCAAGGCGATTTCGGCCTCGCCAAGCTTGTTCTGGTCGACGTAGATCATCGCCTGTTGGTACTTGGCCGGAAAGAAGTAGCGATCTTCCAGCTTCAAGTCGCCAAAGAAGCTCAAAGCCTTTTGGTCTTCGCCGCGACGGGCGGCGGCGTTGCCAGCGTAGTAGTTCCAGTCGGTTTCGAAGACGGGGGCCTTCTTGCCGTGGAAGTCGACGTTATCGGCGACGATTTCGAGCACGCTTTGGATCGGACGTTTCTCGGAAACTTTACGGAGGATGGACCACGACGGTTCGAGGTCGTCGCTCAGCGGCTTGTCGGTGATCTTGACGGCCTGCGAGGCATAGATGGCCGAGAGAATCGGGTAGCCGCCGTCGAGTAGCATCGTCGCTTGGGTCTGCAGAAGGCTGACCCGGTCTTCGGTGTTGAGCTTGGCGCCGCGCTCGTGGAGGACGCTCAGCTGCGACCACATCTCGCGACGGCCTATCTCGCCGAGCCGGTAAGAGCGCTTCAGCGCGACCAAGCGGTCATGCAGGGACACGGCCTGCTTGGCGATGGTCTTGTCTTTCTTCTTCTTTACGGATTGCTCGGGCGCAGGCGCCGCCTTCTTCTTGGCCAAAGCCTCAGAGGCCTGGGTCAAGCTGAAGATCAGAGTGGTACCGAGCAAAATTTCTCTAAGCTTCTTCATGACACCTTCTCAGTTGAAGAAGTAACTAGCGCCAAGGTCCGTACTGTAAGAATTCTTGCGGCTCGGGGCTCCAGCGCGTTCTTCGCTGAAGTTGCGGTCGCGGAAATCGATGCGGAAGGACCACGCCTTGCCGATGTAAAAGCGTTCGCCGATGCCAAGGGCCAAGCCGTTTTTCGTGCCTTGGTCGGTCTCGAGGCGGGTGTAGCCCGTCGTCAGATAAAGGTCGGTGTAGATGATCGCCTTGTTCAACACGTTGAGCTTGCCGTAGAGCGGCGCGGCGATGGCGTTGAAGTCGGTCATGCTATGGATGGCATTGACTTCAGGGTCCGGCGAGACGACGACGTCTTGGCTGGAGCCCGAAGGCACGGCGTTGCCTGAACCATCGTCCAGTGGGCGATACTTCAACCCGTTCAATGCTTTGCGATCAGACGAGTCGGCGATCGACGTCTTCAGCTGTTGGACTTCGAAGCCCAACCACTCGTTGACGAACATCCCAGCGCGCACTCCGAAGGTGCGGGTGTCGAGGTACGCTTCGTCCATGATTTGGCCTAAGGTAAAGCCAACTTCGGGACGGAAGGATTTGACGAAGTAACGGTTCTGCAGGACGGTGGTCGGCTCTTTGCTCGACTTGCCGCGGATCTCCGAGGCGTCGAGGTCGAAGCCGAAGGCCGCGCCGGAGCTCGTTAACGCAAGTAGTAAACCTGCGAAAGCGCGAAGAGTATTCATGGCGTACGTTCCTCTAAATTCGTTTTGCCAAAAACGCTGACGACACAGTCGGATTTTCCCGACCTTTCTTCCTTCGGCCTGCTCAAAAAATAATTTAGAGGTTTCTTTAAGATTACTTGCTAGGGGCTTGAGAGAATCCTGGAACGGCAGCTGGCGCGGAGACTTACAGGCCGAATTGCATCGACCGACAAAGGCGTTTTTCCGCCCTTTTGCCGGTTCGACTCGAATTCACCCAAGAACTAGGCAGCTTTACCTAGGGATTTGGATTTCGCTGCGATTTTGGATCAGGGGACGACCACATAGCGCCCCTCGGACGGAACACCGTCAGCACTAATAAGGTATAGGAGGTAGTCGCCAGGCGGCGCCTCTTGATGATCCCGAGGCGGAGTGACGCGCAGCGTCGTGCCGTCCTGAGTGAACGCCAAGGACAGATAGCGTTGGTTCTGGTCGAAGGCGTGCGTCATCGCCCCCGGCGCCAAAAGGGCGACGCCATGCTTCGGATCGAGCGAC
>JAYWBY010000236.1:0-1946 GCA_043781115.1 Pseudomonadota bacterium | reverse complement strand
GCGCATCTGGGCGGCGAGCGGCGCGGCGCTCAAAAGGTAGTCGATCATGCCTTCGAGCATAAACGAGCTGCCGACCTCGCCCGGGTGGGTGCGGGCGTGGATCATGACCGTCGATTTCGGCCCGGTCGCTTTGGGATTGGTAATGGTCAGGAGTGGGATGTCGCGGCCGCCCGGCGTCTTGCCGAGGGTGGAACGGACGACGTTCGGGCGTTTCTCGATGGTGCGGAGGTAGGCCTCGAGTTTGCTCAAAGGATACGGAACGTAGCGGGCGAGCCAAACCGCGTCTTTGGCGAAGCGCTTGGAGATCTGCAGCTTGTAGCGCGATGGTTGCGACACGTCCTTCTCGTCGAACTGCTGCCAATGGACGTTGTCGTACGAATAAAAGGGCAAGTAAAAGCTCCACTGGCCCGCGCCTTGAACCGTCAATGTCATCGTTTGATTTTTCGGCAGCTGGTCGAGCTTCAAGTACCACCACTGCCGCCAATACTTCGGCAAGGCGTCGTCGTTGTCGCTACGCAAGTTCAGGACGGCGTGCGTCGGATCGCCGCGTTGGATCAGGCCAATGTTGCCGCTCTCGAACGGAGCGTAATTCAAGGATTTCAGACGCCCCAAGCGGCCGAGCGCGACGAGCTTCAAGTCGGGGCGCACCCATGACTCGGCGGCGCCAGTCTGCCGCTTGGCAACCGTCAGTCGCAGCACCGTCATGGTAACGAGCACCGCGACCGCGGCGGAATAAATTCCGGCCAACGCCGCGCGGAGCATCCAGCGGACGTCCATGTCCACTCCTCCCCATGAGAGGTTCGGAAGGCGCCGAAGATTCTGAAGAAAATGGCCGGCAAATATTGCCGGCCACGGGGTTAAACATCTGATTAAACGGCCTAAACGGAGCACTTTAGCCAGAGTTCAGTTGTCCGAGGCCAAGACGCCGTCGTTCATCAGCACTTCGAGGCGCTGGCGGCCATCTTCGGTCTCGCCCAAAAGGGTGCGGGCTTCTGCCAAGGTGGGTGTCTTGGAAACTTTGAGCGCCGGATTGTACGAACCGGTGAAGACCGGCGTGTAACCGCCTTCTTCTTCCGTGTCGGCAACGACTTAGCTGGTGATTTCGTCTAAGGTCACGAAGCCGTCGCCATTGCCTCCGTGTTCGGTCTTGTCGGCATAACCGATCAAGGCTTTCCAAACCGAATGGCCAAAGGCGCTGCCGGCGCTGCCGTTCGGACCGCTCGGTTCGTCCGGGTCGTGACCCGAGCCGGTGCTCGATTCTTCGTCGGCGCGACTCGACGCCATCACGAAGAGGGTTTTGCCTTTCGATTGGTAGTCACTCCAACGGGCGCGAACGGCGTCGAAGGCATCAACTTTTTCCCGTGATAATCGGCATCCGTGAGCGAATTCGTGGCGCTCGTCCGCGGCACCTGACCGCAAGCAGCCGAGATGAAAACTGGGCCGCAAATGGCAAAAATCTTCCTTAAGGTCATGGTATCCCCCCCATGAATGACCAACGTCTTATCTTCAAGAGCTCTACCAGAGCTCCTCTTCCACGAAGCCGCCGCCGCCCTCTTCGTCGCCACCGGCCGGCGCGCCCTCGTCGGGGTTGCCGATGTCCTTAAAGACGTCCAACGGGTCGACTTGCGCGGATGGAGGCGGCGGCGCGCCGGGGTCGTCGTCGCCCGCCGCGGGCTGGCCGAGGTTGGCGCTCTGAGGTTGCTGGGAATTGGCGGCGCCACCGTTGGTCGCCGGCGCATCTTGGCGGTTGCCTTGCGAGTCGTAGCGGTGCGTGTCGGAGGCGTTGTTCTTTTGGCCGGTGCCGGCGCCTTTTTGCGAAATCTGGATGGCGGACGGCTGGGCGCCTTTCTTCGCGGTCGACGACGGCATCGCCTGAGCCTTCATTTGGTCGTCGAGTTTATACGGCGCGAACAGGCGCAGCGGCGCGCCGCCCGCATCGAGCGGCA
>JAYWBY010000235.1:0-5650 GCA_043781115.1 Pseudomonadota bacterium | reverse complement strand
CCTCAGCGCGTGGCCATGACGAGCGTGTTGTCGGAAGTGTCGCTGAACTTCACGAGATCGGCCGGCGAGCCGCGGCGTACGCCGGTGATGTGCTCTTGGGCGCCGCGTTCATCGACGCAAAGCCCGCAGTTCGCCCAGTCGAGTTTGGCTCCGTGGCGTTCCGCTTCTTGGAAAAGTGCGGCGATCCAGTCCTTGGTCAGTGGATGGTTCTCTTCTTCCAGCGTGCGGCCGTGGACGGCGTTGGCGTGCTTCACTTGTTTAGCGAAAGGTAGAAAGACCGACCCTTCGTAAGCGAAGACGTTGACGTCGTAACCGCGCTTCACGGCGATGTCCATCAGCCGCATGGCCGTAGTCGTCCGAGCGTTCTCGAATGGAGGGTCCATTAAAGCGAAGGTCAGGGTCTTCTTTTCCATGACGCGCTCCGAATCAATGCCAGACGGTTTTGCTTCCCGCGGCGAGGTGGTCGATGACGACGGATAACGGAGCGGCCTTCACTCCGACGACAAGCCGATCCAAGGCGATGCCCCGCTCCTTGAGCGAGAAATCGTCGGCGAGGACCTCGACACCGGCCCGGGCCACGTCGCTTAGCGGCTTCGACTTTCCTGACGGCCGGGCAGGGAAGACGCCGTTCTGGACGAGAAAAATCGTCACTGCGTGGCCTTCCTTCACCAAGCCCTTGGCGAGCTCGAGGTAGTTGCCGCTGTCGGGCGATTCAAATGGATCTCGCGATTCGATGAGCAGGTATTTCGTCATCATGGACCTCCAACGCCGCTAGCGTGCATTACGAAACCGAGAATGGCAAGCCTCCGCGGCGGCCGACCACCGGCCAAACCGTTAGGAGCGTGATGATGACCGCCGCGAGGATCGGGCCGAAAAAGACGCCGAGGATGCCGAACAGCTGGATCCCGCCGAAGATCGCGACGAGGCTGACCAAAGGATGCATTTCGCCCCGCCCCTTCAGGACCAGCGGCCTGACGAAGTTGTCGATGACGCTGGTGACCAAACCGGCGGCGACCATCGCGATCGCCTTGCCGCTCATGCCGTTGAAGGCCAAGTATCCGGCGCCCGCCAGCCAAACCGGCGTGCTGCCGAGCAGCGGGATCCATGCGAAGACGAAGGTCGCGCCCGCGGCCAGAGCCGCCGCCGGCACGCGCAGCGCCGCGAAAGCCACGAGCATGAACGTCGCCTGGGTGCCTGCCGCAGCCATGCTCGCCCAAACGACCGAGATGGCGGTGTCGCGGAAGGATTCCGTCAATTTTCCGCGGATTTCCACGTCGAGCGGCACCTTGCCGGCGGCCCACTGGAAGAAGCTCCGGCCGTCGGTCAGGAAGAAGAAGCAAGCGAGGCACGCCAGGAAGAGTTGGAGGAAGGCATTCGGCAACCCCTTGGCGAGCTCGAGCAGCATCGCCGTCGCATCCTTGCCGAGCGACTGCACGAACTCCCGAAGCGTCGCCTCGAGATCTTTGGCGTCGTCGACGACGAGGTCGAGCGGCGCCCACGTGGAAAGCTTGGCCAGCAGGCCTTTGACGGTCTCCGCGAAGGCGTTGGAGTGCGCCACCCATTCGCCGAGAACGACGGCCTGTTTCACGGCCTGCGTGGCGAAAGCCAGAAGCGGCCCGACGACGACCAGGACGACGAGCAGGGTCACGATGCCCGACGCCGCCGTCGGATGAATGCGCCGCAAGACGAGCCGGCGATAAAGCGGCTTCGCGAGCACGGAGAGAATTCCGCCCATCAAGATCGCAGACAGGTATGGGGCGACCATTTTGGCGCCGACCAAGAGGCACACGAGCATGATCACGACGAAGACGTGCAGGGACGCCCGATTTTCCGATTCCAAACTCACGCAACCTCCAACCTCAGACTCTTGTCGAAAAGGTACCAGGAAGCGCCGTAACTATTGAGCGCATTTCGGAAATTATGCGGCCAGGAGCGGATTTCTCCTTTTTAGTTGGTAGAAATAAATAAATAAAGCAATTACTTACGGATTTCCTAAAGTTCCGCCAGGCACGAACCGATACGGCCCCTCGAATATTTAGACGGTATCCTCTCGCATGCCTCCCCCACTTAGAGAATTTGGATTCGGGGTACGTTGGCGTTCGCCGTTCGGCGTCTGGTATATTTAAGGGGACGCCTCACAAATTCCCGTCCCCCATCCCCGATCTTTCATTTTTTCGTTTTCATAATTGCCGATTCGTGACACCTGCGAAGGAGGATCCGTGCGTTTTCACCATAGCCTGATGACGGTACTGGTCGGGGTTTCCCTGCTCGGCGTCATCTCGTGCAAACCGAGGGACAACAACTCGGGGCTGAGGGCAACCGACGAGAGCGAGTACGAAGGGTACGAGGGTTACGGCCTGAACCCCGAAGAAGAACGCGGCCGCCGGGTTTGGTATGAAGCCAGTGGCGACAACGCCCGCTTCCATACCTACATCGTGTCGCAGAAGGTCGGCGCGCCGGAAAACTGGTACCGCGTCTTGGCCTCCAAGAACCGCGACCAACGGTGGGCGACGTTCGGCTTGATCCAAGACCCCGACTGCAAGCCCGGTAAGGAAGGCGCGCCGGACTGGGGCTTCGACGTTTGCAAAGGCGACGCCGACAACGGCGGCATCGCGCCGGCCAACTCCGAGTACAAAGCCTTGTTTGATTACGTCGGTAAACCCGGCTGGAAGGACCCCGGCTGCTGGCTGTCCGGCGCCTACAACGAGCTCGACTGCTCGCTCGGCCTCGGCACCTCGACGGGCGCCATGGGTTACCGCAAATACCCGAACCCTAAGTTCGACCCGGAAAATTGGCCGGGCTGGGAAAACTACGAACAAGCCGACGGCTCGATTGAACCGCCGTTCTTGATCGGCACGGCTTGCGGCTCCTGCCACATCACGTTCAACCCGGTCGATCCGCCGGCGGACCCGAACCACCCGAAGTGGCGCAACATCAAGGGCCTTGTCGGCAACCAGTACACGCACGTCTCGGAAATCATCGCCTCGGGCACCGACCCGCATAGCCTCGAGTGGCAATCGGCGACCAACGCCCGTCCCGGTACGGTCGACACGTCGGCCCACCCGACCGACTTGGTTTACAACCCGAACACGATCAATTCGATCATCAACCTCGACCGCCGCCCGCCGGGCATGCCGGCCTTCAAAGGTGACGGCTTCAAGAGCTTCGACAAAGAGATCAACGGCACGACCAAGCGCGTCTTCAACATCTTAAAAGGTGGCGAGGACGACGTCGGCGGCGCCGGCGCCATCTTGCGCGTCTACGTCAACGAAGGCCTCTGCGCCGAGCCTTGCTGGATGAACCACTTGCTCGACTACCGGACGATTTCCGGCCGGCTATCAGAACAAACGGCGTTCAGCGCCGCCCAGTGCCGTGTCGACTGTCCGGCCTATCGCGCCATCGAAGGTCGCTACCCTGACGTCATCACCTTCTTCCTGTCGAAAGCCGGTCGCCCGACCGACTTGAAAGATGCGCTCTACCCGAACGAGCCGGAAGACAACCGGCTGAAGAAGATGGAAGCCGACCTAGGCCTCGAGAAAATCAAAACCGGCCGCAAAGTCTTCGCCAAAAATTGCGCCTCCTGCCACTCCAGCCAGAAGCCGCCGGAAGGCCAGAACGCCGACGAATTCTTCGCGGACTTGGTCCGCCAGGCCGACGAAACGGGCGACGATCCCTTCTTGAAAGAAGTGAACGGCGTCCGCCAGGACTGGCTCGGCAACGAAGAGCGCGAGCCGGTGACCAAGATCGGCACCATCCGCTGCCGCGCGCTCCACTCCAACCACATGCGCGGCCACGTTTGGGACGAGTTCTCGTCGGACACCTACAAGAAGTCGCCGACGCCTCCCGGAATTCCCGAGCTCAAAGGCCTGGAAGGCGGCGGTCGCGGCTACTACCGGAATCCGTCGCTCTTGAGCATCTGGGCCGCTGCGCCCTTCATGCACAACAACGCCGTCGGTCCCGAGCTCTGCTCGAAGCTCCACCCGCGCGACATTCCCTGCGTCGACCGAGACGCGGTGAAGCTCGACAACGGCAAGACGGTCAGCATTACCAGCGTCGAGGGCCGGATCAAGATCTACGAAGACTCGATGCGCGCCATGCTGAATCCGGAGACCCGCGGCAAGAAGATCACGCGCACCGACGAAGACATCATCCTGCCGCTCGGCCCGCAAGCGAACATCGACCTGCCGGGCGCGCTCAAGGGCATCCCGGGCCTATCGAAACTCGGCTTGATGCTGAAGATGTTCGGGGGGTCGGAGCTGGAGACGGCGCTCGATGGCGCCAAGGTCGTCATCCCGAAGGGCACGCCGGTCTCGCTCCTCGGCAGCCTCGATTACCGGAGGCTCGTCAAAGGCATCTCGGACGACATCGCCTCGACGCCGCTCCTGCAGCGCCCGAAGAAATTGGTTGGCCTCTTGAACATGATGTTCAAGGACCCGAGCAACCTCGTCGACATCTTGAAAGCCGGCCCGGCCAACTCCGACCCGAACGTCTACAGCGGTTACTCCAACTGTGTCGACGTCATCGAAGACAAAGGCCACGAATTCGGCGTCGACTTGTCCGCGGAAGAAAAAGACGCCCTGATCGCATTCGTCAAGACTTTCTAAATTTCAGCAAGGTGGGACCATGCTGCTTAAAAATCTGAGACTAACTTTCGTCGCGCTGACCGGGATCTTGGCCCTCGCCTCGTCCGGCCGCGCGGCTCCCTGGGCCGAATTCGCCGACATCGAGCATCAGGGCAAGTGCCCGGCCGCCGTTGCCGCCGCAACCAGCCCCGACGTCATCGCCACCTGGGACCAGGAACGCCTCGACGTGCTTTACGCATGCTCGAAAGCCGGTCCGATCCCCGACGGATTCCTTAAGGGCAAGGTCGTCTTCGCCCCGGGCGGCAGCTTCGACAACTTCGTCAGCTTCTCGGCGAAGATCGGCGTGCCGCTGAGCAAGGACAAGTTCCGGAAGTTCGCCGAGACCTTGTGGAAGGGCAAGCACTTCTACAAGAAGGACAAGGCGCTCCTCAACAAGATCGGCGTCGACGCCGAGCCGCTTCTGGGCCATGACATCAAGGGCCAGATGCGCTTCCCCGCGAAGCTCTTCTGCGGCCAGAGCCTGCTGGATTCGCGCCGGGAGTCGATCATTATCGACTACGCGTACTCCGACACGGTGAAGATCGACGGCCAAAGCCCCTTCGACGACAAGATCGACTGGATCGCCGCCGGCACGACCAAGGCCGGCAAACGCGGCTTAGCCGTGCGCGACGAGATCCGCATGGTGAAGCCGGGCTTCTACCTCGGCAGGGCGTATATGGACCGCGCCTTCGTCCTGAACTTCATCCTTTCGTCGGACACGCCCGCCGACGGTGAGGACACCTGCTGGCCCGGTTACACCTCCGGGGCCTAAAGAACTAGTTTCCTGACTCTTGCGCAAAGGAGCCGCCTCGTGTCCCTTTCCTCGAAAATACTGCCTCTGGCGTTTTTCTTCGCGATCCCGACGCTCGCTACGGCGTCGTTCGGCGCCGAGGTCGACCTCACTGCCGACTTGCCTGGTCCCGACCGGCCACCGTCGGGCCGCGCACTCTTCGACTACATGGCGGTGTCGGACGACGGCACGACGATGGACGTCCCGTTTCCGATCGAGGCCCTCATGGCCCGGATCG
>JAYWBY010000234.1:0-5651 GCA_043781115.1 Pseudomonadota bacterium | reverse complement strand
GACGTTGGTGCCAGCGATGTTGCCGCCGCCTGCCAAGTCGAAGATCAAGAAGGGCACCATGGAGGCGCCACCGGCGGCACCCGAGGCGCAAACGAGTTCGGCGGCGCGCGCTTGGCGCGAGAACATGCTGATGACGCTCGGCATCAGCGCATAGGCGCCGAAGCCCAAGGCGCCTTGCGCCAGCATTTGGCGGCGGCTCAGCGGCTCGCCGTGGTTGTTGTAACCTTTGCCCCGGTACTTGGTCTGGTGGTTGCGGCTCATCGTTTCGGTTCCTCTATTTTTCTAAGATTTTCGCAAATTTTATTGTTGCCGGACCGTTTTAGAAGATCGTTACCGGCGCGCTCGCCAAGGTTGCGGCGCAGGTTGCCGTCACTACTGCCGGCGTCACCGCCACGGTCGTCATCGTCTTGCCTTGCAGCAGCGCGTCGAGGAGCGCGACGACTTCGTCCGTGCTTTCGGCGTGGGCCGGCAGGGAGGTCAGGTCCTTGCCCCAAAACTTTCCGACCAGGGCTTCGGCGACGGCTTGCTTGCCGGCGGCGTTGAACGCGACGGCGGGCGTCGCCGCGAAGTTGAAAGTGCCGAAGACTTGCGCTCTCAAGGTCGTGTCTTTGACCAGCGCGTCGCAGTATTCGACCGCCAGCTTGAACACCGCCACTTGTTGAGAACCAAGGAAGGCTTTGACGTCGTTGTCGGTGGGGAGCGAGGTCGCCAGGTTGGTGACGAACTCGGTGCGAACCGTGGCGTTGGTGCGCGGCACGCCGGTCAACGTCGACATCGTCGCGTTGATTTGGTTGAAGTTGCGCAGCCCAGCCTTGACGAAAACTGTTTGGACGTCAGCCGTCTTCGGCGTCGCCGGATCGGTGTTGTCGGCGTCTTTCGGTTTGTCGTCGGCGGCGGGCGCGTCGTCCTTCTTAGGGTCGTTGGCGGGAGCCTGAACCGGGCCGGCCGCCGTGTCGTCGTCGCTGGCATGGACTTTACGCGGATCGACCGTGCCGCCGGTCGCGCCGGAGGTGCGGTCCGACTTCTCGACGCCGCCGCAACCCGCGAGGGCGGCAAGGACGGATGCCGTCAGGGCCAGGGGGGCTAGGCGGCTGAATTGGTTGTTCCGTAGTTTCATCTAGGGGTCTCCTCTAAGGTCGTCGTTTCGTTCGCTGCTTCCCGGTCGCTGCCTTTATTCGGCTATTGGACGCAGAAGGCCGCGGCTTCGGCGAAGGCCCCTTTCATGCTGTAGGCGTTGTCTTTCCTGAGGCCCTCGGCGATGGTCGCGACGGCGTCGATTTCGTTTTTGTTGGTGACGGGATGGAGGCACATGGCTTCGACCGCGCGTTTCGCCATGCAACCCGCGAAGGCGTCCGACGAGGTCAACATCTCGCCGAAGGCTTTGGCGCCGTTGCCGTCGCTCGTGCCGTGCCAGCCGAGGTTGGCGTTCTGTCCGACGAGCCAGTTGTTCAACCAGCTGTCGTCGGTAGTTTCGAAGCCGTCCGGGAATTCGGTGGTGTTGCGGTTGTACTTCGGACGCACGGTGCCGGGCGTGTAGACCAGCGCGGTGGTCGTGTCGTCGAAGTCGTAGAAGGCGAAGGCGCCGGCGAAAGCGTCCATGCCGGCGTGGCAGCCGGCGCAGCGGTTGCGGAAGAGGGCGCTGTCGCCGCCCGGGGCGCGCGTCACGTCGCGGCGCACGCGGAAGTCGGGGCGCGTCGTGTCGGCGAGCTTGTCCATGTCCTTGCAAACGAAGTTGGCTAAGGTGAAGGCGACGGCCCGGCGGTTGGTGCCGGCTTTGTAGTAGGAGTCGGCGAAGGCGCGCGTCGTCATGACGCCGGCGGTGGCGTCGGCGGGAAGAGAAGGTGACAGCAGGGACTGCTTTTGTTGAACGAGCGCCGCCTTCAGGTCTACGCCCTGATCGTCGAGGAATTGATAGTGGGCGTTATTCGCGAGCGAGTATGCCGGCGCGCCGGTGGTGTTGCCCGTGTAAACGATGTCGCCCGACAAAACCGTGTTGAACGGTATGTCGTCGCGGACCATGCCGATGACAGTGGCGACGTAATCGTTGAGCGGCACGCGCGGCGAGTTGTCCGTGTTGGTCCAGCGCGCCACGACGTCCTTCAACATCAGGTTGTAGAACATGCCGCCGTTGTCGTTGATCGCCGCCAAGGCCGCGCCCTTCATGTCGCCAGCGGTGATCAAGCCAGCCATCTCGTCGAGTTTCGTTGACGACGGGGGGACGCCGTTCAGACGGTTGAACATTTGGAAGGCTTGATCTCTGGCACCCGCTATGGCGACGGGCGAGATCAGCGCAAAGCCGATGAGCGTGAGGCAGGTGTTTTTGAACACGCTCAGGGACTTCAGGGTTCGAAGCACCATGGGACTCTCCTCTAGGACCGGTTTGCTTTGCACTTTGCGGAGGGGCCGCCGAAATGCTCACGAGGGGACTCGGACTGGTTCGCGGCGAAGTTTAGAAAAATCTGAAAGTTGGGGGTTTCTGTCGGAAGATCGGGGCGTTGCGGGTAGGGCTAAAATCGGTCTTTGGGATCTTCGCCGAATTCTCGGGGGGTGCCGCCCCCCGATTTCATCTCGCTTACAAATGCGTCTCGACCTCGCGCACGCGGAGCTTGCCGCCTTCTTCTTTGCGCACGAGATACGCCAGCCTGCGACCGTCGGCGGTCTCGCCGCACTGGTCGATGACGAAGCCGTCGCCGTGATCGTCGGCGTTGTCGTCCTTGCCGAGGGCCGCGTCGAGCACGGAGTCGATCTGGAAGCCCGTTTCGGTAAAGGCGGCGCGGATGCCGGCGCGGTCGCAGGTGAACGATGTGGCGATTTGGATCACATCCGAGCAGGCAAGCTTCCGGCGTTCGAAGACGAAGCCCGTGTCGATGCAGGCTTGCACTGTTTCTGTATTGATCTCGACCATCAGGTCGGGATCGTGATCCTTGTCGGGATTGGCGGGCTCGGCGTTGGCGGCGCCTTGCGCCGCGGCGGCCGGCTTGGCCGCCTCCTTCTTGTCGCGCGACTTCATTTTCGTTTCAACCCCGCAAGCGCTGAGCAAGACCGAGGCGAGGACGATGGATTTAAGGACCAGGGGCTTGACCATGACGACCTCTAAAAGTGCGGTAAACGGAGCGGTGGCTTGAGGCCTCCGTCCGGTCCATCGGCGGCGTATGGCTGGCGCTTCAGCGAAATGTGCAGCGACTTTATAAATAGTTGAAAACAAAGAAATAAATTTGCGAGATCCAACCCTTGCCCGACGACCCGGCTCGAGTTCCTCGATTGGCCAAACCGGTGTTGGGCCGATTTCCCAACTTTGGACGTTTCGCCTAAAGTTTTCGCCGCTCTCGCCCGACTACTCCCGTAGAACGCGACGCGGGCCTAGGCGGCCCGTCTTAGAGGAGTTTCTTTATGCGCTTGGCCTCCATCTCCGCCTTGTTCTTGCTTGCCGGGTGTGGCCTTCAAGAGAAAAAAGACCCGGGCAAGGTCACTGAATATTATGTCGAGGATCAAACCTTCGACGGCGACGCCACCGCGGCCGAGGACGGCGGCGCCGGCCCCACCGGAACTAAACCAGCCGGTAAACTAAAATTTGCGACTCCCGCTGCCGACGCGACGGCGAACGGCAAAGTTAAGATTTCGGTGGCCTTCACTGGCGCAAGCGATGGTGCAACGTGGAGCATCTACTACGCCATGAGCGCCAAAGCAACCGACGGCGTCGAGATCGCCGCCGATCTGCCGGCTACAGAGACGAGCGTCGACTGGGACACGCAGGGCCTTACGCCAGCCGTTTACTATCTCTACGCCGAACTAACGGATGGCGGTGAAACGACGCGCCACAACGCCGCCGCCAAAATTACGGTGAAAGCCAAAGACGGCAGCGGCCCCGTCACCAACACGAAGCCGACGCTCAGCCTGACCTCGCCAAACGGCGAAAACGTCTTCGTCGCGGGTGTGCCGCAAGCGGTGACGTTCGCCGCTGCTGACGCCGACAAAGACAAGCTGATTTATAAAGTGGAATATAGTGCAGACGGCGGCACGACCTGGAAAGTAGCCGCCGACAAACTCGACGCTCCGACTTTCAGCTGGGACGTCGCCGGTCTGGCGCAAGGCATCAACTATCGGGTGCGCGTCAGCGCCGACGACGGCAAAGGCGGCGTCGCGCAAGTGACGTCGGCGAAGTCCTTTGGCGTCGCGACGAAACCGATGACTTTCGCTGGCGCGATGGGCGAGATGCTCGCCACCAACTGCGCCGGGTGTCATGCTGGCGCCGGCCCCAACATTGGCGTCTTCCGCTCGGACGACTTCGACTTGGCGACGGTCGGCGTCTCGGACAAGCAGACCAACATCAAGAAGCGCGTCGACGCCAACACGATGCCCCCCGCGGCTCCGCTCAGTGCCGCGGATCGCGAGGTCATGACGATGTGGCTATGGAGTGGGGCGCAGTAAAGAGTAAGCACGACAGGCACTTGCCGGAGGTGCCTGACCCCATCAACTCTCTATCTTTTCGACTAACAGCTCCATCAGCTCGGTGGGCTTGTCGAAGAACTCGCGGATTTCGAAGGTGTCGTCGAACCACTCGCGGATCGAGTCCTTCTCGCCCTTCTTCGACGCCTTGATCACCGAGTCGTAGGTGCCCGTCAATTCGACGAGGCGCGACGTCACGCCTTGCGAAGCCGGCGATGAGGCCGGGTACTTCTCGCGCAGGTAGCGCAGGACGAAGTAAACGATCACCGGGTCGCGCGAGTCGGCGACGTTGAACGCGTCCGCGGCGGTAAGCGTGCCCTTTTCGAGTCCGTTAAGGAGTCTAAGGCTTTCGCGTACTTCTTGGTCGATGCTGCTCATGGTACCTCCCCGCGGGGTTAAATCTAAATCAACTGACAGCGGCGTAGCAGGGCGTCGGGATCCGGCTCCCGTCCGCGGAATTCCTTGTATAAGCTCATCGGATGCTCCGTGCCGCCGCGCTCCAAGATTGAGCGACGGAAGCGGTCGGCGACGTCCTTGGCGAAGACGCCGCGCTCCTTGAACAGTTCGAAAGCGTCGGCGTCGAGCACCTCGGCCCACTTATAACCGTAATAACCGGCGGAATAGCCGCCGGAGAAGATGTGCTCGAAGGAGCAAGAAATGTTGGAGCCCGGCACGTTCGGCAAGAGGTCGGTCGGCGCCACGGCGGCGAGTTCGAAGGCCGGGACGTCCCGAATTTTGCCGGGATCGCCGCTGTACCACGCCATGTCGAGGAGGGCGAAGCGCAGCTGGCGCATCATCATGAAGGCGGCGTGGAAGTTGTCGCTGGCGACGATCTTCTGCACGAGCGCGTCCGGAATGACTTGGCCCGTTTGGTAGTGCTTGGCGAAAAGCGCCAGGCCGTCCTTCTCTTTAATCCAGTTTTCCATGATCTGCGACGGCAGCTCGACGAAATCGCGGTAGACGCTCGTGCACGAGAGGCTCCGGTAGTTGCAGCGCGACAGGAGCGAGTGCAGCGCGTGGCCGAACTCGTGAAAGAGCGTCGATACTTCTTGGAAGGTCAAGAGCGAGGGCTTGGTCGCGGTCGGTTTGGTGAAGTTGCAGACGATGCTGACGTGCGGCCGGAACATTTTGCCGGCGTCCTGCCACTGCGACTTGAAGCGCGTGCACCAGGCGCCGCCGCCCTTGGTCGGTCGCGGGTAAAAGTC